>JACNKV010000114.1 GCA_014381855.1 Fidelibacterota bacterium
TTAATAAATAGGCCTGACATTTATTTGCGTTAAGAAACAAACACAACGGGTTAGATTACAAAAGTTGTAGTGTCATGTCAAGTAGGTCAACAAGCCCAAATCTAATTCTTCCTAATCTTCCCAATCTTTTACTTGCATTTAGACGGTAAAATGATGAAACTTCTACACAGCATCTAATGAAAATCAATAAACATATCCACCACATTTTTCTCATAATCCCGATGATTGTTTTCATCGTTGGGTGTAATGAGAACCCCGATCGACACCTTGAACTCGGCAAATGGTATGCGCAAAAAGGGCTGTGGAATGAAGCAGTTCTTGAGTTCCGTGAAGTGATTCGTCTTTCACCTGCAAACCATAAAGCCCTCACCCGCGAACAATTTCAAACCTTAAGCAATGCGCATTATCATATGGCCATTGTCTATACGAAAAAAGGTTGGTGGGATGCGGCGCTTAACGAAGCAAAAACCTGTTTTGATCTTCAGCCGACTCAAAACCACTACGAACTTCTGCAGCTTATTCAAAAACGAATAACACTGGATGCTCTCCCTGCCGAATCTTGATTTTTTTTCTTTTCTCCCGTACCCACCCCTTTAACATTTTAACACCCTAACACCTTAATACGTTAACACTTTAGATGAAAAACAAATTACACTTACATTCGATGATTGTCCATGTGCCCAGCGCGACTGTTCCGCTTACAGCCGTCACGTACGCTCTTTATTGGTTTAACGGAAAACCGGTATACAAAACCGCTGTGATGTTCTTGTTAGCGATTTCTCTGATCACGGTTCTATTTTCGATGGTGACCGGTATCCTTAAGCGACGTAAAAAGCACGCAAATTGGTTTCCTTCGTTCAAACGAAAACTAATCCTCTCCATTTTATTGGTAATTAGTTTGGTCGCAACACTACCGTCAATTTTTACTTCAACACCATTTCCGGGAATTATAAATTTTACCATTTGGGTTGTTCAGCCTGTTTTAGCTGTTTGGATTATGGTCATTGGATTAATTTCCAGTCAGGGACGTTTCGGCGGACGATTATCCTATGCCGCAGATAAAGAATACCAAGCAGATTACGATATCCTTTCTCAAACCATTCAAACATTAAACGAGGACGATGAAACATGATTGATTTTAGCTTAACCGAAGCTCAGTTAGATTTACAGAAACGGGCACGCCAATTTGCCAAAGATGTTGTCGCTCCTGCAGCAGCTGAACACGACCGCACGGGAGAATTCCCCTTTGAAATTGCCAAGCAAGCATGGAAAGAAGGATTTTTGAATTCTCATATTCCCAAAGAATACGGCGGGCACGAACGCGGAAGTCTTGAGACGTGCATTATCGCAGAAGAAATTTCTGCCGCATGCAGTGGAATCGGAATTGCATTGGATGCCAACTCCCTGGCACAAGGACCGGTACTCATCGCCGGCAATGATGACCAAAAACGACGGTATCTCCAAACGATGACCGAAAAACCGATGTTCGCTTCGTATGCCGTTACAGAACCGGATGCCGGTTCAGATGTCTCCCGTCTATCAACCACGGCAAAAAAGATTGACGACGACACGTATGTCATCAACGGATTAAAATGGTGGATCACCGGCGGCGGTGTTGCCAGTTGGTATTTCGTATTGGCAAGGACAGAAAATGGTCCTTCCGGGTTTATTGTGGATGCTGATTCACCGGGAATCATTCGCGGACCAAAGGAAGATAATTTGGGGCAGCATGCATCCAATACTGTCCGGGTGGCGTTTGAGGATGTACACGTCCCTGCTAAAAACCTTTTATGGAAAGAAGGAGACGGATTTAAAATTGCGATGAAAACGTTTGATTATTCCCGTCCGCTGGTCGCAGCAGCAGCAGTTGGAGTTGCCCGTGCAGCCCTTCAGCATGCCACCGCTTATGCCCGGAGACGCAAGTGTTTTAATAAAAAGATTATCAAATATCAAGGCGTCAGTTTTAAGCTGGTGGATATGGCGATGCATGTGGAAACCGCTCGGCTGATTACATGGAAATCCGCTTGGCTTTATGATAACGGATTACCAAATACAAAAGAATCCGCGATGGCAAAAGCCTACGCCGCGGACTATTGCATGAAAGCCACTGTCGATGCTGTGCAAATTATGGGCGGATATGGGTATTCGATGGAAGTCCCGATGGAAAAACTCATGCGGGATGCAAAAATATTTCAGATTTATGAAGGAACAAGCGAAATCCAGCGAACGATTATTGTGGCAAGTTTAATGAGGGGACGATGAATAAACGTAAACTCAAAGCTCGGCAAAATCGGTTCGTCTGCCCTATTTGTCATTTAGAACTTCACATGCACGATGTGGATGAAAACGGGCTGGTGGTTTGCCCGGTTTGCGGCGCAGTTTTAGAGGTTGCCGATTCCAACGGACATAAAATTCCGGTAGTGCATGATGTGGAAATCAAACGTCCTCAGCCGATGTTTCGTCTGCACACGATTGCGACACATTTTTCCATCGGACTGATGCCTCTTTCACTTTTATCTCAGGTCATCGCTTTTATTCTTTACATTTATGATGGAGGTGCCTTTGTCCAAAAATCCGTAGAATTTGAATGGATCGGCTATTGGCTGCTCATGATTTCTTTTATCGGCGGACTGGCAACCTTTCTTACCGGTTATGTGGATTGGAAACGAAAATACCGCGGTCGGACTTATACCATCATCACAAAGAAAATTCGTTTATCCATTGTGATGTTTGTATTCCTTGCCGTAGCACTTCTGTTAAGAACGATGGCTGAACCGGGGTTTTCATTGATTTATTCACTTTATTTTGTGTCGCAGGTTGTCTCTTTGGGGCTCATCGCCGCCATTGGTCATTACGGCGGGTTTTTAGTTTACGGGAAATAAATTAGTTAGTGTCTTTGCCCCGGA
>JACNKV010000006.1 GCA_014381855.1 Fidelibacterota bacterium
TTAGGCATAATTTCTATGGTGAATAAGTGTAATAATAGCTTTGGCCTTTCTTTTTTTAATATGCACAAGGCGTTATTTTTAATTAAAGGATTATCCTACCCAAAACTAAAACGTAACTAACCTTTAGATTGGTTTTAATTCATTGTATAATGAAACCGTAAAAAATGATTTAATTAGTACAAGGTACATTGGAGTAATGTTTAAATTCTTTGTCTTAATTTGGAGAATAAATTATGAAGATAGCCTTCCTTACTGCCGGAGGTATCGCACCTTGTTTATCGGCATCGATTGGCGGACTGATTGAAAAATATTCCGAACTTGCTCCCGAAGCGGAGATGATTGGATACTTAAATGGCTACCAGGGACTGCTTCTGGGCAATTATATTTCTTTTTCCGAAGATATAAAAAACCACGTGGACGTTTTATACTCCTTTGGAGGAAGCCCGATCGGGAACAGCCGAGTAAAGCTTACTAATATAAAAGATTGTGTTAAACGGGAGCTAATACACGAAGGGGAAACACCGCTGAAAGTTGCCGCCGATCAATTGATGAAAGACGGTGTGACCATTCTGCATACAATTGGCGGTGATGATACAAATACGATGGCTGCTGAACTGTCCAAATATTTGCAGGAAAACGGATATGGGCTCACTGTTGTCGGGTTGCCTAAAACGGTGGACAATGATGTGTATCCGATTACCCAAACGCTTGGGGCATGGACGGCCGCAGAACAGGGAGCAATATTTTTCGAAAATGTTTCAAATGAAAATACAACCAGCACGCGACAATTAATCATCCACGAAGTCATGGGACGTAATTGCGGATGGCTGACTGCAGCAACTGCAAAAGCATATCGCGAAAGATTGGAAAAACGTACGTTTTTCCCGGGGTTACTCATTGATAAAAAACGTTGGGATGTTGATGCTGTATATGTTCCTGAAATGGATTTTGACATGGGAACTGAAGTTAATCGATTACGTAAAAGGATGGATGAGAAAGACGGTGTAAATATCTTTCTCAGCGAAGGTGCCGGTGTCGATATGATTGTTCGTGAAATGGAAGCAAAGAATGAACCCGTCCCGCGTGATGCGTTTGGGCATGTCCGCTTAGATGAAATCAATCCCGGGCAGTGGTTCGCAAAACAATTTGCCGAGCGGTTAGATGCTGAAAAAACATTAGTACAAAAAAGTGGATATTTTGCCCGGTCTGCAGCGGCGAATGAAAAAGACATTACCCTGATAAAACGATCGGCATTTTTGGCAGCTGAATTTGCACTGAAAAAAGAAAGCGGAGTCGTTGGGATGGATGATAATCGAAACGGGAAATTGTCATTAATTGACTTTTCAAGAATTAAAGGCGGTAAACCTTTTGATGTAAAACAAGAGTGGTTTCAAAACTTACTAAAAGAAATTGGTCAAAACTAACAGAAAGGATTTAGTATGCCAACACATTATAAAGAAATAGGACTGGTAAATACAAAAGAGATGTTTACCAAAGCAATGGAGGGCGGATATGCTGTCCCTGCGTATAATTTTAACAACATGGAGCAGCTTCAGGCTATCATGCAAGCCTGTGCCGAAACCGGGTCGCCGGTGATCCTGCAAGTATCCTCTGGTGCAAGAAAATATGCCAACCAAACCTTATTGCGTTACATGGCACAAGGTGCGGTAGAATATGCCAAAGAATTGGGCGGAAAATTTCCGATTGCGGTTCATTTAGACCACGGTGATACATTTGAACTTTGCAAAGATTGTATCGACATGGGTTTTTCTTCCGTGATGATCGATGCTTCACATCATTCGTTTGATGATAACATCGCGCTTACAAAGAAAGTTGTAGATTACGCGCATCAATTCGATGTGACCGTAGAAGCCGAGCTTGGCGTTTTAGCAGGAATCGAAGACGATGTGGTTGCTGAAGAATCCACCTACACACGCCCTGAAGAAGTGATTGAATTTGTCGAACGAACCGGTTGTGACTCTTTGGCGATTTCCATCGGTACCTCCCATGGAGCATTCAAATTTACTCCGGCTCAATGCACGCGAAACGAAAACGGAGATTTGATTCCACCCCCGTTGAAGTTTGATGTACTTGAGGAGATTGAAGAAAAACTGCCAGGATTTCCGATTGTACTTCATGGGTCATCTTCCGTTCCGCAGGATTTAGTTGATGCAATCAACGCCAACGGCGGAGTAATGAAAGAAGCTGTCGGCATCCCTGAAGAGCAACTTCGGAAAGCCGCTACTTCTGCTGTGTGTAAGATTAATATTGATTCCGATGGACGTTTGGCCATGACCGCTGCTGTGCGAAAAGTATTTGCTGAGTCTCCTGAAGCATTTGATCCGCGGAAATATTTGGGTCCGGCGAGGGAAGCATTAAAGGAACTGTACAAACATAAAATTGAAAATGTGCTTGGTAGTGCGGACAAGTACTAGTGTCATGTCAAGTAATGTCGGTTAAAGGCGTGCTCCGTATCATCCTCCCCGGGGTTGACAATGCAGATCCCTCACGCTCCTGCGTCGGTTCGGGATGACAGAAAATAGTATGTGTCATTCCGAAATGAGGTACGAATGAGGAATCTACTTAATTTTGTGTTGGGGGTTTAGTTTTATGCACTAGTGTCGTGTCAAGTGTGTAGTGTGTAAATATCACGTGTATTTTTTGTCAGTAACAAGGCTAATGTTTTATTTATAGCCGGAAGATATTCAACGAAGTTAATGATAATAATAACCAAACTTGGTTGCATAAATTTCATGGTTGACATGACACTAGACAGGCAATATAACAAAAAAAGCCCCGAATATCGGGGCTTTTTTATTACCACTTATTTTTGTAGAACTGATTTATTTGACTAAAAGTAGTTTTTGTACTTGTGTAGTCGCATTGC
>JACNKV010000048.1 GCA_014381855.1 Fidelibacterota bacterium
GGAGCCAAAATGAGACTGGCGCCAACAGCAGCACTTGATTTAATGAATTGTCGTCGATTTATTTGTTTTTGCTTTTCCATTAATCTTTTCGGTTTTGTCTGTCTTGTGTTTGGACTAAGTGTTCCTTTTTACAATCCAAATATTCCGGAACTGAACCGGGTTCCCATGGTCTTGCAGTAAGAGTGAACCCGGTTTATCTGTATTCATATTTATGGCCCCACCCGTAGGTTTGGGGATGGCAATATTATCATGAATAATAACGCCATTGTGATTAACAGTCGCTCGAGCATCGGCGGTCTTTTCACCCATTGAATTAAATGTTGGTGCTGTAAAATCAATATCATAGGATTGCCATTGCATAGGCGGTGCACACATATTTACAGCCGGCGCACCTACTTTATAAATGCCACCACATTCATTATCTTTACCTTCAAGCCCATAACTATCTAACACTTGAACTTCGTACCGCCCTTGAAGATAAACACCACTATTTCCGCGTCCTTGCCCATTCGAATTTGGCATAAAGGGTAACCGAAATTCAATATGTAATGCGAAGTTTGTGAATTTCTGTCGCGTTAGCATTCCCGACGTCCCTGGTTTTATTTCTACTGCATCATTTTTAATAATCCATTGTGCCGCATCGCCTAATTTATGAATATCTAATTTTCTCCATTCTACCGTTGGATCATTTTTTTCTGGCGGAAAAGGATTGTCGAAAATTTCTCGACCGTTTTTACCTTCAATTCGATACGGGCCAGCCATATCCCAAAGAGTTAAATAATGATCATTTTTAATCAGGATATTTCTGGATTGTACGCCATCCACTTTTTCAGATATATTACTTAGTGGTTTGCCGTCTTTATCTGTCAATCGTGCAAACATTCCCCAACCACCACCTGCATTGACGATTTTCATTAGAAAATTATTCCAACCGGATTTTAAAGAAACTTTTACCAATTCTTCTCCGGCACTTGCCCGTCTTAATACATTTTCAGATATAATTTTTTTACCATTAATCCATGCCGCAATTCCATCATTACTTCCTAATTCCAAAATAGCATTCTGATCTATATCCGACCATACTTGAGCTTTCAAATATTCAGCGCATTCACTCCCGCCCACATGTTTAGACAAATCAATATATCCGGGCACACTGGACTCTTGGGTCCAGGCATCTAAATTTGACCCATCAAATAAAATAACAGCACCTTCAG
This sequence comes from Fidelibacterota bacterium, assembly GCA_014381855.1. Classification (GTDB taxonomy): domain Bacteria; phylum Fidelibacterota; class Marinisomatia; order Marinisomatales; family JACNKV01; genus JACNKV01. The sequence goes on from JACNKV010000048.1 coordinate 1,215, forward strand.
GAGATTGTTTCCCCAAGTTTGGGGATAATCGTATTACTTTTTTCAGCGTAAATGTGCCATGATCTTGTCCATGATACACACCGTTAAAAGAGGAATCGGTTACCACGCCTTTCCAACGTGTCCCTTGTTTATAAGAGCCAATAAGTTGAATATCAATTCCTTTTACTTTTCCGCTGATGTTTGCCAATAGATTATCTTTTTTATCAAACTCCGATAATAGATTCGCTGTAAATCGCCCATTCTTATAAGCAATGAGTTGAGCGGCCATTGGCACTTCTTGTCCATCTTTATTGATGCGTGTTCCAGACCAATCGCCCATACGTTTATCCGCTTCAATTTCAATATATGGTTTTGGCACACAGGAAAACCCAATAAACCCAAGAGTCAATAAAAGAATAATTTTAGAGAAAGTTCGCATGAATTAATCCAGTTCTTTCACCATAATATTTCTATAACGCACTACACTTTTCGGATCGTGGGCTTGGATAGCAAAAGATCCTTTATCAATACGTCGTCCAGCAGTAACACCTTCCAACTCATTATAATCCACTACCACGTTTCCATTCACTTTAGTGACTACATGTTTACCTTGAACCTCGACTTCCAACGTAAACCATTCGTTGTCCTTTGCGATAGGATCGAAGGAACGAACCACGCCCCATAAACTTCCATTTTTCACCGGATCGCTATGCGAGGTATTGACCTGCACTTCATATCCACGACTGGGCCACGATTCTTCATATTTTGTATGGAAATACAAACCAGAATTACTGTTTGGGCTGGTCATTATTTCACAGCTGAATTCAAAATTCTTGAATTCTTTTTCCGTGAACAAATGAGCTCGATTTCCGCGAACGACTATTGCGCCATCTTCTACACGAAAATCACCCTTTTCACTGGCACGCCAACCGGTAAGATCTTGGCCATTGAATAATGATTCCCACCCCTTTTCAGATGTATTACTCATCATTGTTGTAGCAAAAACAACAGCAAATACTGCCACCAAACCAATTATATATTTTTTATTCATGATTCTCTCCTATTAAGATTTTACAAACTCCATCCATCTCTATATTTACGACCCAGGTATTCATTCGCTTCATCCATATTCGTAAATTTGCCTTCTTGTCCGTCCCATTCTAATTTGGTACTTCTAGGCGCCATCCGAATGGCGATATTGCCCAACATCATGGTCTCGGTGAGTTTGGACGCATACTCAAAGTTTGAGGTAGATTGTTTCCCCTCTTTGATGCACTGTACCCATTCCTGATGAATTCCTGGCGAGCGTGGAATTGATTTCGGCGGCCGAGTATATTCTTTCATGCTGGTTTCCGGAACCAATCTTGGTTGGCGTCCATAACAGCCACACATAATCATACCTTTGTCGCCATAAAACATAATTCCGCCATCACCATCGCCCATACGTCTTCCCGGCTCAATCCCTTCAGGTCGTGGTGGCATAATGCCACCATCAAACCATGTTAATTTAACGGGTGGAAGTTTTCCGCGGTTAGGGAATTCATAATAGATCGTTGAGGCGACAGGCCACGACTCTCCATTAAATTTAGTAGAGCTGGCAAATACCGTATCCGGATATTCTAAATCTAATGTCCAATACGGAATATCAAAAATATGCGCTCCCATGTCACCTAGAGCACCGGTTCCAAAATCGCACCAAGCTCTCCATGAAAATGGAGCATATGACGGATGATATGGGCGCCACGGAGCCGGTCCGATCCATTGATTCCAATCAAGCGTTGGTGGAACAGATGGAATTTCAGATGGTCGCCCCATTCCTGTAGCCCATACCGGCCGATTTGTCCAGCACTGGACTTCCCGCACATCACCGATGGCTCCGTCCTGAAGCCATTCACGGATTAAGCGGATACCTTCGCCGGCATGCCCCTGATTTCCCATTTGGGTTGTAACACCAGCTTTTTCTGCAACTTCACGCAATATTCGCGCCTCTCCAACAGAATGGGTCAGTGGTTTTTGCACAAAGGCATGTTTCCCCTGTTTAATAGCGGTAACAGCGGCAATCGCGTGAAAATGATCCGGTGTACTTACAGTGACGGCATCGATATCTTTTTGTTTATCCAGCATTACACGAAAATCTTTGTATTTGGGGATCTTTTCTAACGGGTTTGAGCCCATCCCTTGTTTTTCACTCCACTCTTTGGCGTGACTAATCGTGTCAGCCATCTTCATATCATCCACATCACAGAGGGCAACAATATTTTCGGTAGCAACAGATGCCATATCTGATCTGCCTTTGCCTCCGACACCGATAATGGCTATATTGAGTTTATCGCTTGGCGCGGTATATCCCGGGCCACCCAAGACATGACGAGGAACAATCATAAATCCCGCAGTGGCAGTGGCCGTGGTACCGATAAATTTCCGTCTGGACATGTTTTTTAAAGTCGGAATTGAGGTTGTTTTTTTCATTGTACTCTCCCGTAGCTTATTTTTCAAATATTCACCAATAATGTGTCCATTTTGAGGATGTTCGTGATTTTGAAGTTACCCTGATGTCCCCATGTACGACAACATGAAAAAGAGATATTTACATCCGATATTTGTTTTTCATACCTTTCGTTTGCAGTTCTTTCAATTCTGACATCATCTAGATGAAATATACCGACATCCAGAATATTGAATTCGATGCAGGGACTGTTTTCCATCCACGAAGATTGTTTCGTCAGCAGAGATTGTAAACTCGCCTTCTTCAACAGTATTCGGCGAATAGACAAGCCAATTCATCGGCAGTCTTGACGTATTGACTTCAAAACCGCCGTTTACTCCGGCTGTTTTATCTAATACCAATTCAATCATTTATTTACATCCGCCAAATAACAACAAGAGTAATAGTAGGTTCATTGATCATACTTTCAGATTATTCATTGCCTGTAACCGTTAATCTTAAGCGCTTTACCGTTTCACACATTCCGCGAACGGTGTGATAGTTGGTTTTCCAACTGGTCCCCATGTAATCCCAAAGGACATTCCCCTTTCGATCCAGCAATGCATACCATTCCCCTAGATCCCAATTGATCATCTTAGTAAAAATGAAGTCATGAATATTGGCAAAGGCATTAAAATATTTCTCATCCTCTATTAACAGATAAGCATCCAAGAATCCAACCAGTCCCTCCGCCTGCTGCCAAAATTCCTTGGTATCTTCAGTAACCGGACCGTTTCGTTCTCCTTCCACAAATAAACCTCCGTAGTTCCAATCCACGCCATTGTGAAAAGTGTGTTCGATCGTTGGTAACACTTTCTGAAGACTCTCTTTACGGAGTCTGCCCAAAATATCCTGAGCATGTAGATAAAGCCAAACACATTCAATGTTGTGGCCGTAAGACGTGATATCCGTTGATTTTCCTCTATCATCAAATCGATCGGCACCCCAAACCGTCCCCAACTCAACATTGGGAATTGGCTGCCAATCTGATGTGAACATTGATATTCCCGTACCAAAATTGTTATCGATCATTTTACTAAAAATCAGGGAGACCATCTCTTCCAGGGCTGTTCGGTGGCGACTGTCGCCCGTAAGTTCATACAGGGTTGTAAAGGCTTCCATAAGATGCATATGTACATCCATTGATTTGAAAGTCTTGTTATCATCACGGACTTTGGTCAGATTAAATTGGCGGTCAAAATGTTCATAATATCCGCCATAAATTGGATCTGCTGCTTTTTCCTGAAGTAAATCAAAGATTCTGACTGCCTCATCTCTGCACTGTTTATCACCCGTCAACAAGGCATATTCAGACAAAGCATATATCAGAAAGGAATGCCCGTAAATGACTTTGTTTTCGTCGGAAGGTGTTCCTTTTTGATCAATGATCCAATAGTAGCCGTCATATTCATTATCACGATAATGTTCGAACAAAAAAGTAATTCCACGCTTTAGGATTCCGTGAGCATCTTTCCACATGAATCCAGATCTTAAGACATGTGCTATTGTAAAAATACTTCGGCACTGTGCCAATAAAGATTTTTCGGTGATTTCCGTTGGATTTCCGTCAAAGCCGTAATTGGTCTGAAAACCACCATAGATTTTTTCTTCAATACGTTTCTCCCAAAAAGGGATCAAATGGTGTTGAAGATAATCTTCTGTTCTCTTGAGATAGTGTTTTTTCGTCATCACAGGTCTTTTGTGTTTAATGAATCCAATGTACTTTATCAGTTATTCTTCTTCACTCTCTTGAAACAGAAATCAATTTCGGTCTATAGCCCCCTTTGGTTTTAAAATAGACCATCAACCCGACATAGCTGAGTAACATCATTACCGGAAAAATTGCCATATACGCCAAAGCGCCATGCTGAGCTTTTTCAATTATCTTATCAATCATGACGTTATCGGTGTCGTTCAGCCCGGCTTTTTTATCGTTGTCGATCGCCTCATACTGGCCGAATATCCCATCTTTTTCCACGACGACTTGTTCGTAAAGTGCTGGTGTTTTTTCATGCAGTAAAGCAGAGGATGCATTATCCTGCAAAGAGCCTATGAATGGCATACCGAGGACTCCAACCGCCAACATCCCCATTCCACCGACTGCATTCAAGGTTAAGGCACCCCCTCGCGGACATTGTTCCGACACCACTCCCAGCATGGTTGGCCAGAAAAATGTTTTCCCCAGCCCATAGAGTGTTGCCACGATGAGGATCGCTATTCCTGTGCTGGTTGAGAGTAAAAACAAACCAATGGCAGCAACAGCAGAGCTGACTGCAAGCAATCCTAACGGTTTTAAACGATGAACGATGGGGCCGGCAAAAAATCGTAAAGTCATCATAATAGCGGATGTATAGACGAGTACTGTAACAGCCGGGAGCCCGATATCGCCCATTGCATTTTCCATGAGTGCGGTAATCCAACCGTCTGTTCCGATTTCTGTTGTCGCCAAAGGCATCATAATCAACATGAGGATGAACAGCATCGGACTGCCCATGATTGTCTTTAATTTAACATGAAATTGAGCCGATGTCGCTTTTGGCCAAATAGCAAAAGCAAAAGCTATAATTAACGCAATATCCAACACAATCTCTACGACTACAGATAAACTAAACACCACCGAAATCTGTCGCATAACGATTGGGATGACCAGCAAGGATGCTAGCAGACCGAATTCACGTAGCATATCCATGTAAGACACACCGGCGGCCACTCGCTCTTGCACAGGCCATTTTTGGTTGATAAGCATGAGTCCGTAAATCACAGCTGGAATGAAAATCAGGCCGACCTTGAAACGCCAATCTGCACCGCCCATAGCCATGGTCATAAGCCCCGCACCTACCAATCCTGCCGGCCACCCAGCATGGAGAATATTGAGCCACTTGGTTTTATCTTTATCAAACATTGTAGCGACGACAGGGTTTATTACTGCCTCCACGGCACCGTTCCCCAGCGCAAGGATAACGCTCGCTGCAAACAAAATACTGTAGGATTGATCCGGGTTGGTATTCGGAGCCCAAAATACGGCCATAACACCGTAAATAATATGGCTGATAAAGGCAAAGACCATGGCGGTACCGTATCCAATCCGATCGATGATTAAACTGAATAATATGATGCTGATCGCAAAAGGCCAAACACCGGCACCACCAATCTCGCCCATTTGTGTGCTGCTTAAATTGAATTGCCGACCCCAATCCGCTAAAACCGCAAACCGAGTGACGAAAGCAAAGGAAGTGGCAATCAAAGCGATGAAGCAGGCTTTAAAAAGCCATTTGTCATGGATGGTAGTGTTTTTCATTTTTCTGTCTCCTGTGGTAGAATTATCAGTGGTATAAAGTTCCTATTTATCAAATGCGGCATCAAAGGCGATCCCAGATGTTTTAAAGTCCAGTTGTTTTACAAAGTTACACGCTTCTTCCGCGCCATATTCTCGATCCATCCCGCTGTCTTCCCACTCCACCGAAAGCGGTCCGGTATACCCTATATGATTGAAGGCACGGATGATTTCTTCAAAGTCAATGTCTCCCCGCCCCAGGGAACGAAAATCCCATCCTCGTTCAGGGTGACCGAAATTCAAATGCGATCCTAAAATTCCTGTCCGGCCATTCAGCTGCAAGGCGGCATCTTTCATGTGGCAATGATAAATACGATCGTGGAACTCGTGGATAAAAAACACCGGATCCACCATTTGCCAATGTAAATGACTGGGGTCAAAATTAAATCCAAAGGCTTTGTGATAATTAACTGCTTCAAGGGCTCGTTTTGCGGTAACAATATCAAAAGCGATTTCCGTCGGGTGGACTTCCAAGGCGAATTTCGCACCGTTCTCATCAAACACATCCAGAATAGGGTTCCAAAGTTCGGCAAAATGTTCAAACCCTTTATCAATCATCGCATTCGTAACCGGCGGAAAGCTGTAAAAATAGTGCCAAATCGATGAGCCGGTAAACCCATTCACGACCTTAACCCCAAGGTTTTTAGCGGCCACGGCGGATTTTTTCATCATATCAATGCCCCACTCACGCTTTTTTTCAGCATGTCCGGTACAATAATCGGGCGCAAACTCGTTAGATCGACTGTCATTGTTCGGGTCACAGACCAGCTGTCCGGCTAAGTGATTACTGATAGCATAAACTTTCATTCCATATTTTGCCAATTTTTCTAGATGTATTTTGCAATAATCGAGATCGACAGCAGCTTTTTCGACATCAAGGTGGTCACCCCAGCAAGCCAGTTCTAATCCGTCATACCCCCACTCGGCGGCCTTTTTCGCTAACTCAACAATGGGGATATCCGCCCATTGTCCGGTGCATAACGTGATTGGTCTCTTCGTCATGATATTCTCCTTTCTTAATCCTTAATGATTCATTGCTATCCATTTCTTGTTACTTTTACTGCTTTTGACAACGGCTTCAATAAATCGCATACCGCGTAATCCGTCTTCCACATTTGGAAAGTCCAACATTAATTCATCAGGTATATTATTATTAATCTTCGCCAGAATCGTATCGGAAAAGTTGGCGTAAACATTAGCAAAAGCTTCAATAAAACCTTCCGGATGTCCGGAAGGCAAGCGGGTTGCACGATCAGCCGCCGGACTTTTTTCTCCTACATAAGCATTCCCACGTTTCCAAATCTGTTCCGGTTCATTCTTCACTTTCACGTTTAAGTAGTTCGGCGTTTCCTGATGCCATTCAATTCCCATATTTTCCCCATAGACCCAAATGGCAAGATTATTCTCTTCTCCGACAGCGATTTGACTTTCATGCAGAACGCCTTTTGCCCCGTTATCAAAACGCAGCAGGCAATTCCCATCGTCGTCCAACCTTCTGTTTGGCAGAAACGTCGCAACATCTGCACAAACTTGAGTAATGGTTAATCCGGTCAGATATTCGATTAAGTTTTCGGCATGCGTCCCGATGTCACCCATACTTCCTGTCGGGCCACTCTGAGCGGGATCCGTCCGCCATAGGGCTTGTTTTTGCCCGTCAGCTTCAATCGGCTGCGACAACCAATCCTGTTGATAGTGTACTATCACTTTCCTCACTGCTCCAAATTCAGTATCTTTGATAATGTCTCGGGCAAGTTTGACCATCGGATATCCCGAATAATTATGCATCAGTCCAAATACAGATCCGCTTTTTATTACAATATCACGAAGTCGCAATGCTTCGTCGACGGTTATTGTCATCGGTTTTTCACACATAACATTAAATCCGGCTTCCAGGAAAGCTTTTGCCATCGGAAAATGTAGGTGGTTCGGTGTCGTGATCGCCACAAAATCTATCCGTTCACTTGGTGGAAGTTCGGCTTCTTTTTCTACCATTTCCTCATAGGTAAGATAAATTCGTTCCTTGGATAGACCCAATTCCATTCCGGTTTTAACAGATTTATCAGGATCACCGGAAAAGGCACCGGCAACCAATTCGATTTGGCCGGTTAATCGGGTTGCCTGTCTGTGGATGCTCCCGATAAATGCCTTCGGTCCACCTCCAATCATCCCCATTTTTAATTTTCTTATTCTATTCATTAGTGGTTACTAGTTAGTGGGTTTTACTTCGGCACGAATATTGGAAAGATGCCCGCCGTCTAGTCGTCTGAATCGTGCACAGCCACCCCATCCGCCACCTTCGTTTACGATTTTCATCAATAAGGAATTCCAACCTTGGTTTAAGGTTACTTCAATCACGTCCTCTCCGGCTGTAACGGCTCGACTGGCATCATTCACATGCACAATCTCTCCATTCAACCAGGTTTTAATTCCGTCATTGCTTCCCATTTCCAATCGGACGGCTTGTTCAATCTCAGACCAGACATAGGTTCGCATATAGATTGCGGCAACCATACTTTTTATGGCAGCGACAAAATCTACATACCAGTAACGGTTCGGGTCAAGGTTTTCGGGAACGACCGTCCAACCGGGATAGAAAATATCGCTATACTCAGGAGGAAAATCCTTGCCGAAAACACTTTCATCCTCTGCAACAGTATAGGGTTCAGACATCATCCATTTAGTGATGTAATCGCTGAATTTTTCAACCTGGTTTAGGGTGTTTTGAGCATCCTCCTTCAATTGATCGTTGGCCGGATCTTGGATAATACCCAATAAAATTGGCTTACATTCGTCGGGATGCTGATTGTGAATATTTTCCATGATCTTTACCGAAGCGATTTGGGCTTCTATCCGCAGTTCGACATTAGACAAGTATTGGTGAACAATAGTCAATGTTTCCAGGGTAAATACTTCTGACAGTCCCGACAATACCGCCTTTTTCTGGGAAATGTCCGTGGCTAAGGCGATAGCCTGCTCGTAAAGAGTTGTTGTTTCATTTTGAGAGCGTGCATCAGACAGCCCGATTAACCGAATAGCTCCGCGTAAAGCCAGCCCCCTAATCTTAATATTTGTTTCAGATTTGGTCAGCGCCATTAGCTTTTGCAATGGCTCAGAATCAGGCCATTCGCTTAAAGCTCTCACGGCAGATAAACGTTGGAATAGGTTTTCACTGTTTAGCATTTTCACCAGAATCGGCAATGCATTTCGGTCACCCAATTTTCCAAGAATAAAACACATAGATGCACGAATCTCCACATTGCCGACATCGGGTAACGCAGAGAGCAATTCGGAACCTTTATCCTCTGGTTTTTTGACCGCTACCGCATAAATTGTCTTTTCCAGTTCAATCCGGTCTTGTTCCGATTTTGCCACAAGAAGCAACTGAATTAATGCCGTGATATCAGACACGGTCGCGATGTCCCTCAAGGCTTTGATTGATGCAATTCTTACCTTTCTATCTTCATCATTTGCCACTGAGAGCAGTTTCGGAACGGCTGAATATATCCGCCGTTTGTGTGCGGCTCGGATCAATTCTGTTTTTATTTCGGGTTCGGTTTCTCTAATCCCATTGATAATCGTTTCATTCACTCCGTCACAGACAAGGCTGTACAGACTTTCCCGGGCTGCGATTTTCTCTTGGCCATGCTTTTCTGCGGCTATTGTTGCCAATAGGGAGACGGCGGATGCGTCCCCTGTTTTTCCTAAGGTTTGCATGGCTGTGACCCGAACTACTACATGCCCACTTTTTACGGAAGAAAAAACTGCCTCATTAACATTTTTATCCTTAAAATTTGACAACACCGATAACAGCTGAACCTGTCCGTAGATTGGTAATTTTGGTAAGTAATCGGCGATGGTACGAACGGTCTCTAAGTTTTCGATGTCTTTTACCAAAGTGATTGCGGTTTCCGCTAATTTTGGATTGGAGTCCGTAATGTATTTTAATATGATTTTGTCTGTTTCGTGCTCGGATGCAAGCACTGCCCCACGCAAGGCCACCGACCTGAGTGAAACCGGTTCATCTGAATCCAAAATGTCTTTGTAGAGTTTCGCGGCTCGATGAAGTTCTCCAATCGATCGCAGATTATCTGCACATTGCAAATAGGCATCCGCAATATCTAGATGTAAATCACCTTCTGTTTTATTTAGCCCTTTTTTTAGGAGTCTCTCTGCTTTTTTCCCTCCGATCTTTCCCAGTGATGTTGCCGAAGCGGCGACGATATTGGAATCATGGTGACGCAATAATCGCCCCAGAGTGGGCACAGACATCGCATCCCGTCTGTTTCCAAGCGCATGAACTATACTAATCTTGATAGTATCCGTCGTTCTCGGAAGCATAGACCGTAATGCTTTCGTCACGATCTGACCCGGGATACGTTCCAAAGCGTACATGGCGTGGGCGGATAATGTGTCGTCCATTAACAATGAAGTTAAAACCGGGGCCGACATTTCGGTCCCCACGATACTTAAGCGTCTTAACGCAAATTCTTTAGCGGCAAACGTTGCTTTAAATGATAAAAACTCCGCCAGAGACCTTTCTAAATCCTTGCGGTAAACCGGAGAACGATACGACACCCTCACCATTTCTTCGATCTCTGTCAGAATTTCGCGGTTGTCTCCGTATTGATATGAGGCAAACCGGTGTAATTGTTCAGTAAAGGTGGGTGGTTTGTATCCATGCCAACGGCGTACAGTCCTCGGACCGGGGAAATCATTCGGTACGGATTGGGTAACCGCCCCGGTGGCAGCCCATTCAGTTCCGCGCTGAAAAGTGGTTATGAACCCGGCGCACTCGATCGAATGATGCGGGAAACCTCCCGTCACATGCCCAAGTACCGTGTGAAAAATCCGCCCTGCTCCATATTCAATCGTGAACAAAACAGGCTCATGCTTTCCTGTCCCACCCCTAAGTGTATCAGACAATGCTGTTGACAGGATGGTCATATTTTCTCCGGGTCCACGAAGATTACCGTAGAGTTCATCTCGGGCATGCATCCATTTTTCAGGTAATCCTGCAGTGATCGGGTGATCGGTACTGCGATTCACGACCTGAAAGGCGTGCTGTTCTCCGTGCATCCCGGCATTTCCGGGACTCATATCCCGAATGATCTTATCGTCTTCCCAATACACATACGGACCGGTCTGCTCATCACGTCCGCCCCAACCACCAAGCCCTATTATTCGTGTGTACTCGTCCCATTCCCCAAAGGCATTATCGGCGGCATGCACCAAGACCACTCCCCCGCCCGACCTTACATAATCCTCAAAATCCTCCCGGGTGATCTTATTCCACATTTGTCCGTTGTAATCCAAAACAACCACGTCATAGCCGATAAATTCCGGAAACCAATTTTCCACACCTTCTTCGGCTTCGGGACTGATGATACGGTCAGCTTCAAATAATCCGGTTTGCTCTAATATTTGCTCAAACACGACTGATGTTACTTTCCAATTATGATTATTTTGGCCTGTAATAATCAGAGCCTTCAGCGGAGAGGAAATTACTGAACCACTACTAAGAAGCAGTAATAAAAAGAGTGTATTAATGAAATTCTTCCTCATACCGTCCATGGACTTCTCATTGCTCGAGATAAGAATCGATTTGCTTCATCATCACCAATAAACCGTTCTTTTTCCGGATTCCATCTCAACTTCCGATCTGTCAGCATCGATATCTCTCCCAGAATAGATATACTGTTTGAACGATGGCCGGTCTCCGCCGGAGCAATCGGTTGTTTTCGGTTTTTTACGCAATCCAAGAAATTTTGATAATGGTCACGACTTTTATAAAGATGGATTTCATCGGGACCGATCCGTTCTTTTAATAGGCTTTCCGGTTCCGCTGTAATAGCTGACCGATTTACGTTAACCCAACCGAATTCTCCAAAAAATGTTGTCCCACCTTTCACTCCCATATTGGTCACAGTCATTTTAATACCGTTGGCATAGACATAGTGGATCTTGAAATCGACAGGGACGTTAAAAAGCCCGTTTCGCGGGAAGCGGCCCCAACCGTCAACTTCGACCGGGCCGGTATGTTCGGTTCCCAACCCCCACTGTGCAATATCGATATGATGAGCTCCCCAATCCGGCAAGCCGCCAAACCCATAATCCCTAATATGACGCCAATCATTATGACAAACTCCACGGTATGGTGTCCATGGCGCCGGTCCAAGCCAAAAATTCCAATCCAAAGAAGAAGGAACCGGCTGAACGATATTTTTTTCGTAAGATGCTTTTGCGCCGGGTATGCCGACTTCCACATTATGAATTTTTCCTAATCGTCCATTTCGTACCAATTCACAGGCAAACCGAAATTTTTCATCCGACCGTTGTTGACTGCCGGTTTGCCAAATCGTGTTATGTCGCTTAACAGTATCGCATAACACACGGCCTTCATAGATGGTTCGCGTCAACGGTTTTTGTCCGTAAATATCCAATCCAGCTTTAGTGGCTGCGATAGCTGGAATCGCATGCCAATGGTCCGGGAGTGCCATGTGGACGGCATCCAAGTCATTGGAAGTGAGTAGCTCACGGAAATCTGAGAACACCACGCAGTCTTTGTTCCCGTATTGAGAGTCTACAATGCTTTTTCCGCGAATGGCATGTGACCGGTCCACGTCACAGACAGCAACAAACTGAACGCCATCTTTATGGACAAAATTCCGCAAATCGACCCTGCCCTGTCCTCCCAGACCGATAGAAGCCATCACAATCCGGTCACCGGGAGAGGTGTGACCATCCCGGCCTAAAGCACGAGCGGGAATAAAGATCGGTAATGCCGCCGAGCCAAGAAGAACACCCGAATTTTTCAAAAATCGACGCCGGTCCATTTTTTTTGGTTTGGCAAGATTATCTTTCTTTGTTTTGTTTGCACGCATGTTATTAGTAAACAGAAATTTATACAGGACTTTACTATCCAATATTCTGCCATGATCTTGTCGAAATATACGATAAATATTTGAATGTTAACGAGGTTAAATGATGCGATGGGGAATTCGTTGGCTTACTCCCACAGCTGCTTGTAGGGTTTTTGAATAATCTACGAAAGTATTCTTGGAATATCTGCTACTTTTTCCTAATCTAAAAAAGTACTCAAATCTGTGAAAAACCTCTTAATTAGGATTAAAAATCGAAATTAATGGTGCATTATATTTTATTTACTCTCGTATAACAAGTGGTCTTTTAAATCATTTTATTTTACGAGATAAATCCAAAAACGATGCCGTAGATTTCACAAACACGCAATACAGTGCCTTATAGCGCAGTATGAAAAAATGAGACTATTCTTAATCTGTAAAAACAAAACCCTCGTATGTTACTGATATACAGGGATTTATGGTGTGACTCCGGAGCGACTCGAACGCTCGGCCAATGGCTTAAAAGGCCACTGCTC
>JACNKV010000069.1 GCA_014381855.1 Fidelibacterota bacterium
TTGGAGATAACAAGGCGAATATTTTCAGCATAGCCAGAAGCTACGGTTAAAAAAATATTCAACAACGTTATCGACCAAAATAGCAAGAATTGGTTGCACAAATTTCATGGTTGACATGACAGTATTCGTCTTACCTACGATTCAAACTTAACCGAAACCAGTTTTGATACACCCTTTTTCTCCATGGTGACACCGTAGAGATAATCCGCGGCTTCCATGGTAAGTTTGTTGTGCGTGACAACTAGGAATTGCGTATCGTGAGCAAATTGCCGTAAAACACGTGTAAACTTTCGGATATTCACATCATCCAGCGGGGCATCCACTTCATCTAAAATACAGTACGGACTTGGTTTATATTGATAAATTGCAAAAAGCAGTGCAATGGCGGTCAACGATTTTTCTCCGGCAGACAACATCCTCAGAGATTGGTTTCGCTTCCCGGGCGGCTGTGCATAAATAGCAATATCTGATTCCAGCGGATCTGGGTCTCCGACCAAAGCCAATGATCCCTTCCCGCCTTCAAAAAAGAGTGCAAACAGCTTTTCATAATTAGTTTTGATTTGACTGAACGTATCAGAAAATTGTTTTCTTGCCACACGATCGATTTTTTGGATAGTCTCGCGTAAGTGTTCTTCCGATCCTGTCAAATCATTTCTCTGCGTAACAAGAATGTCGTATCGTTTGCTTTCCTCTTCATATTCCACCTGCACGGCCATATTCACCGGCCCGATTTTTTCGAGGCCCCGTTCAACCCGCTGAATTGCCATTTCGAGCGTCTCTTCGTCTTTGTCTACCGACATATTCTCCGGGATGGATGTTTGATACCGATCTTGAATTTTTTCACGAATCCAATCAATTTTCTGTTCGTACTCGGCAATCTGAATTTCGCATTGTTTTAATTCTTCGAGGATGGCTTCGCGGCTTTGCTGTTCTGAACGAATCAACGCCCTGATTTTTTCTATTTCTTCATAAGTATCGCTATAAACTTGCTTTTTCATTTCCAACACTGAACGATGGTGATGAATTTTACCACTGACTTTTTGCAGGGATTTTTCGGCATCTTCGATTTGAGTGCTCAGAGAAGTTTTTTCTTCCTCAAGTGAAGCGATCTCTTCTTCAATCGTTTTCTGACGGTCTTCCAATTCCACATTATTTTCTTTTGCTGTCCGTACTTTAAAAGCCAGATTATCACGTTTATTTTCAAGGTTCAATAATTCAATTCGTAAATTCTGAATCCTCTGATGAAATTCATCACGTTCTGCACGCAACTTTGTTAATGTCTCTTCAGATGTTTCTAAATTCGTTTTGAGTTCTTCAAGTACACCTTCGGCTTTTTTAATTTTCGGGGTCATGTACTCTATGGACTCTGAGAGGTCACGTAGTGTTTTCTCGGTATTCACTACATCTTTTTGAACGTCATCAATCGTCTCTAATGTTTGAGATTGACGGTAATGATTCCGAATAATTTCGGTTTTAATCTCCGATTCTTCATCAAGCAATTCAGTCAGTTTTGTTGAAAGTGATTCAATCGATTCATTGCTCTTTATAATTTTATCATCTAACGCGATGATGTTTGCTTTCGATATCTTTGACTTTTCATTTAAAGAAGAAATCTGACCTTCAAGTCTCTCAATTTTCTTCTTTCGTCCGACCACACCTTGATTGGAACGGCTGCGATTCTTTATTATGTAATCTCTGCCTGCAAATGTTCCTTGTAAATTCACTAAATTCCATTCGGCCAGTGTCGGATCAGCCAGTGCAGAATCCAAATCCTTCACCACCAATAAATTTCCTAACAGACGTTCAGATAGGCTACGATATCTTTTCGCCGTTTGCACGAATTGATCTCCTCTGCCAATTACATTGCCCGATTTAGGAACGTTCTTTAGAGATTGAGTATTAGCTTCTATCTCTTTTAACGGAATAACCATTAATCGACCGGCATTTTCTTTATGAACCCTATCGATTGTCGCTAACGCAGTTTTGCGATCTTTGGCTATCAGACACTGTGCAAAGTCACCCAAACCTGCTTCGATGGCGGCTTGTGTGTCATCTTTGGTTTGAAAAACATCTGCCACCATTCCAAGTATTCCGGTGACATCCTCATCATTTTCCAAAATGTAACGTGCGCCTTGAGGTAATCCTTCACCCGTGGCGACTAATTCTTTGTAAAATTGAGATTGTGATGTTAACCCTTCTATTTTTGTTGCAATAGAGTTTTCCATCAACGATTCTTCGCGCCGTCTTTTTTGCCAATTGGATAGAAAATCTTCCTGATATCTCACATCTTCTTTCTGTTTCTCAACCGTATTTTGATACTCGCTTTTCTTTTTCTCAAGATGTTTTTGTTCTTCCGAATGATTTTTTTGAGCAGATTCAAGGTTAATGAGTTTGTTTTTCAGTTCACCAATCCGTGAGGTTTTTTCCTCAATCATGGATTCTGTACGTTTAAGTAATGAAACCTTATCTGCGAGTTGTCTTTGCTCTTCCCATCGATAGTTCTGAAGTTTTTCCAGATCGCTTTGAGCATTTTTATACGTTTCTTCTACGGTGTCAAACGCTTCTTTTTTTGATTTATAGTCGAGAATTTTCTTCTCAATATCAGGATCTAAGGATTCTATCTCATGTTCATGATCTTTTATAAGCGCACCTAATTGCGTCTGTTTGGATTCGTTACTTCTTTTTTCAATCGCTAAACGCTCGATGGTGGAATCTGCAGAACGTAATTTCTCGGCATTCACTAAACTGGTCTGTCTTAACGTATCGCGTTGTACTTCCAATTGACTTAAATCATCTTGTAACCCTGATAATTCTTTTTCCTGGGATTTATACGCTTCATTCAAACGTTTAATTTCTGCATCATGAATGCTTTCTTTCGTCGATTTTGATTCGCGAATATTTATATATTCATTTATTTTCGTTTGAAGAGGTTTTGAGAGTTGAGTATACTTAATGGTTCTAAGATACGCTAACGATAAGTCGTAATCTTTCAAATCTTCTGTAAGTTTTGCATGACGTTTAAACCGTTTAAGTTGGAGATTTAGTCCATGTACTTTCGTTTCAACTTCGAGAATAATGTCTCCGATGCGCTCTAAATCTTGCCGAGTGGCTTCAAATTTGCGAAGAGCTGATTTTCTTTGGGATTTATATTTATTAATCCCGGCTGCTTCTTCGAACATACGTTTACGATCGTCGCCTGTTTCTGAGAGGATTTGTTCAATCATCTTAAGTTCAATCACAGAATACGCATCCGCACCCATTCCTGTATCGACAAATAGATCGTGGATGTCTTTCAATCGGCATGGAACGCGATTTAAATAGTACTCACTTTCACCGTTTCTGTACACACGGCGCCCGATTTCAATATCGTTATATTCTATAGGAAGTTTACCTTTATTATTATGAACAGTGAGACTTACTTCACTAACGCTGAGTGGTTTTAATCCCTTGGCACCGTTAAAAATAACGTCTTCCATTTTCGCACTTCGCAGAATACTGTATTTTTGTTCTCCAAGCACCCAGCGTATGGCATCAACGATGTTGGTCTTCCCGCATCCGTTGGGACCTACAATTGCAGTAATACCTTCCCCAAATGTTAAATCTTCTTTGTTAAAGAAAGACTTAAATCCGTGAATTTTTAGATCGGAGATGTACATTTAGTTAAATTTTGCTCATAATCTGTCGGAAAGTTTACAATTATTTTCATGTAGACACCATGAAATATTTATGCAGAAAAACCTCAATTTTTCTGAAACCGAGATACGTAACTCAACTTGCCTAAGTTGAAACAATAATATAGTCACATTACAATTTAGCAAATTGTGTTACGAAAAATACTGACACAGCAGAGGTGAGTTGAAAAAACAGAATAGTCAGGATCGTAGAGCGAAGAGTTATTTTACTCTTGCCAATCTATTACTCCAATGTTTTTTACCTATAAACATCGTCATGACTGCCAATGTCAACGAGAATAATTGCTTTTTCAGTAAAGCGAATAATAAGTGTAATGCGGTATTCATATGTTAGACTGATGGCATGAAGTCCCTTTTTCTTACCACTCAAAGAATAAAGTTTTAATGAAGGATTCGTAGGATGTTTCCTCAATATTTCGATAATAGATCGAAATCTGTTTTTTAATTCTGGATGAATTTTAAAAAACTTTTTTGCATTCCGTCTAAATGCAGCCGGTGTTTGAATGGAATGCAATTAATCTTGTTCAGATTCAATAGCAGCCATCAAATCATCTACCGTATCATGAGATGCCAATTCACCCCTATCTATCTCATTCAAAGCAGTGTTCAGTCGCGTTTCATAAGCAGTCTCTATTTCAGAAATTAATTCTGTATAGCTTTCCTCATCCATGACTACATATTTAGGTTTGTTGTTTTTTATCACGTGAACAGGCCCTATTTTGAGTTTCTCATCTACGGCGGATATTCCACGGCGTTTTATTTCTTGGGCGGTTATTGTTTTCATATTTAGCTCATTATACAGTATTATAATTAGTATATATTATAATACTACACACGGTATTTATACTTAATCTTCAAACATCAACTTCCGCAAAAGTGATAACCATAAACTGCAAACCGTTTTTTCTAACCTGGTGGCCAGGTCATCTTTCGACCACCCAGCAAATGTAAATGAATATGATATACTTCTTGTCCGCCATCGGAGTTACAGTTGAAGACAGTACGGTAACCTTCTTCAGAGATATTTTCATCATCAGCCAATAATTTAGCTGTCATCAGCATTTCGCCTACCAGCGCTTGGTGGTTTTCCTTTAAGTCATTTAGCGTGAAAATATGCTCTTTGGGGATAATCAAAATGTGCGTAGGTGCTTGCGGATTAATATCTCTGAATGCCAGAATATTATCATTTTCAAAAACAATATCTGATAGTATTTCTTTTTCAACGATTTTGCAAAATAGACAGTTGGTCATTGCATTCTCCTTTTTGTAGCATTATGTATTTATCAATTCATTTATGATAGTCAAAACGGAAACAACAGCAGTTTCAGAACGTAACCGGCGAGAGCCTAAAGAAATGAAGTCAATCTCCTCATCTCTCATCATACGATGTTCACGCACGGAGAAATCTCCTTCCGGTCCGATAATAACGCTGACAGATTGTGAGGACGTAAATGATTTCTTTTTATTCAAAGCATTGATTGAAACATTACTGTCAAGTGTGCAAGCCAACCGTCGTGTTCCGTCCGTATTTTGTAACCACTCTTTCATCGTGATTGGTTCAGCGATTTCGGGAATGCGGCTACGGGCACATTGTTTTGTAGCAGATGCGACAATTTTTTTCATCCGATCGGTATTTAGATTCCGTTTGATGCAACGATCCAACACTAACGGAATGATTGAATGCACACCCATTTCGGTTGCTTTTTCGATCGCTAATTTCATACGGTCACCCTTAAGTATTGCCAACGCTAAATGCATCGGTACCATATTTTCACCATACCCCGGAAACGTACGCAATACATGTCCGCTCACCCGTTTATTTTCAATAGAACCTATTATTGCCGAATAGGCGGTTCCTATACCATTCAAAAGCCATATTTCAGTTCCGATATCTTTCCGCAACACATGTATCAGATGATGAGATTCTTCCGCATCAAGAGTAAAGTTAGTCCCAATTACTTTTTCAGGTTTTATATAAAAAAATAATCTATCCATCGTTATTTTTGGCGATTAAAAAGAATTTGAACTACTGCTCCATGGTAGGTTGTTTTTCCGTCGATTTCTCTAAACATGGGTAAAATATCTATTCCGGCACGAATGGTAATAGTTGACTGGTTTGGGAACCAAAATAGTACTCCACCGCCGATGTACCCTCCGGCACTTAAATACGAAGGTGCTTGTTTCCAGCGACTGAAAAAACCTTCCACAGATTCATCGCCATCCATCACAAATACTGCCCCGGCCATGGTTTCAACAAACGGAATAAAATTATTGTCAATTTTCTCATGAAAGAGCGATTTCCTAATCCCTGCAAACATCGGGAAAAAGATTAAACTCTGCTCATTAAATGAATAGGTACCCCCATATTGAGACTGAAGAGAGAACTCATGCTCTCCTTTAATATCATAAAACCGTATATCTGCAATCCATGAAAATGTCTCCGTCTTTTCAAATAGTGCATTCACGCCTATACCCCAACTGCTTGTGCCTGTTGTTAATCCGTAGGAAAACGAAGGCTTCGCTTCTATAAACGGACTTAGGGCGAACATGACTAACAATGTATAATGCAATGAATGCTTAACGTATTTATTCATAAGTGTCATGGGATTAGGGCAACCTTCCCAATTTGTTTATTTTGCTCTAAATACGTATGTGCTTTCTTAATATCTTTCATTGGAAAAGTTCGATCGACAAGCGGACGGATTTTTTTCTTTTTTAATAGGTCTAATGCTTCATCCATCGCCGCTGCATCACCCATTGTTGACCCTAAAATAGACTGTTGTTTATAAAATAAATGCCGAATATCTAAATTAACTTTTGGCCCGGTTGTCGCTCCGCAGGTTACCAGCCGACCTCCTTTCCCTAAAATATTCATGCTTGTTCTCCATGTTAATGCACCAACATGTTCCATCACAACATCTACTCCGCGTCCGTTTGTCTTTTCCATAATCCACTTAACAATATCTGTTTTTGTATAATTCACGACTTCATCAGCGCCCAATTCCTTCGCCACGGATGATTTCTTCTCACTCCCTGTTGCCGTGTAAACGATAGCTCCTCTTGCTTTTGCAATTTGGATCCCTATACTGCCGACCCCTGAAGTTCCACCCCATATAAACACGGCTTCTCCACGTTGAATTTTTGCTCGCCGGACAAGCATTGCCAACGCAGTTTGAGCTACCAACGAAAATGCAGATGCTTCCACAAAATCTAAATGGTCCGGAATAGATCGAATGTGAGTTTCATCTACAGCCATATATTCGCACTGTGTTCCATCTTGGTTTTCTCCAAATATTCCCCAAGCATCGCAATAATTTTCTTTTCCCTGCTGACAAAAATGACACACACCGCAATACGTCAACGGTTGTATCATGACACGATCTCCCGGATGAAAAGATGTAACCTTTGATCCGACGTCTACAACACACCCTGCGCCATCACTTCCTAAAATACACGGCAGAGGTACTCCAGGTATCCCTTTGCGCACCCATAAATCCAAATGATTCATCGCTGCGGCACGAATCTTTACTAAAACTTGGTCATCTCGTATTGTTGGTGTGGGAATGTCGTCATACTTGAGGACATCCACCCCACCATGCTTATGAATACGTACCGCTTTCATCCGTCGTTTTTACTCGTCAATGTCCGTGTACGTGGCGTCTTTGATGTCGAATTTTGACAAATCCTTGGAAGGGTTTTTATCCTTTGGTGTTTTTGGCTTGGTAAATGATGTCAGATGATCAAACGTTTTCCAAACTTTCCATCCAAAATAGATAAAAACGCTGAGTAAAATATATTTAAACATATTAGGAAATACTCGACGGATTAAAGAATTTTGTTCCTGACACCGGCTGTCTAATCACATTAATCACTTCCTCAAGGTCCTTTGGATTATTGACAAAATCGATATTATTCGTATTGATGATGACGAGGGGCGTGTCTTGATACGGAAAGAAATACTCTGAATAAACTTGGTTCAGTGCATTAATGTAATCGTATGACATATCCCGTTCGAATGATCGACCCCGTTTAGCAATATGTTTCATCAATGTATCCGTGTCAGCCTGCAGATAAATGACAAGATCGGGTTTGATGACATTTCTTTCCAATAGATTAGCAACTGTATCATACAGGTTAATTTCTTTTTCATTGAGATTGAGCGAAGCAAATAACCTGTCTTTAACGAACATATAGTCCGTTACCAGTAGATTATGAAACATGTCCACCTGGCGTAAATCCTGTTGCTGTTGGTATCGCTGAAGTAGAAAAAAGAGTTGGGTCTGGAAGGCAAATCTCTCGGGATCGTTATAAAAATCTGCCAAGAAGGGATTTTCTTCAAATTCCTCCAGAACAAGCCGTGCGCTTAGGTGTTCAGCCAATAACCTGGCCAAACTGGTTTTACCGACACCGATAGGCCCTTCGATTGCAATGTAGTACAAATTTCTCATGCTTGGGATTCAATTCTATGTTTTTTAATGATAGATTGGTCAGGACAATGGTTCAACAATTCTGATACTGTCCTGTTGAAAATCGGAATTAAAACGTCCGGGGCAATTTCGTTAAATGGAACCAGGACAAATTTTCGATACGGAAGTTGCGGATGTGGTAGCGTCAGTTCATCCGTTTCAATCACAGAGTTTCCGTGAAGTAGAATATCTATATCGATGATTCTGGGTTCATTTTTTTCACGTTCAACCGAACGGCCTAACATCGATTCAATATGTTGAATCGCATCTAAAAGCTGAAAGGGTTTAAAATCAGTCGTTAACTGAATGACCGTATTTAAAAAGTGCGGTTGGTCTGTGTTGATCAACGGCGGCGTATCATAATAGGAAGCACTGCGAACGTCCATGATTTCAGGATAGGTTTCTAAAGCGGTAATCGCTTCGGCAAGATTGGCTTCTCTGTCTCCCAAATTTGACCCTAACGATAGGAAAACCAACTCAGACATAATCAGTTTTTGTTCGCGATATTTCCACTTCAACCGTATCCAAGACGCCATGGACAGGAGCATGAGGTTTTCGAACACGAACGATCACTTCTGCCACATCATATTTGTCTAAAACTGCAAAGGCCACAGAATCCGCCAGTGCCTCGATCAGGTAGTATTTATTCATGCGTGTGCAGATTTCGACCGTCCGAAAAATAGATTCATAATCCAAGGTGTTTTCAATATTGTCTGTACGTCCGGCTTTTTTTAGTGGACGAAAAAGTTCTAAATCCACTTCAAACTTGCCCCCGAGATCCTTTTCGAAATCATTGACGCCGTGGTAGCCATAAAAGACCATATTCTTTAATCGGATAACATCCATAGGCACAAAATTTACTCAGGACGTCGGAGTTGAGTCAACCACTGGTTCAGGTATTTTGTCAGGTTATTTTATCAAGATTCTCCGGTAAATGTTTGCGTTACTAAGATCAAGTCATACATCGCATGGGCACAGGCAGTGATACCAAATCCTCGAAACGTATATAACGCACCCAAGAAAAGTCCTGCCATAAATCGAATAATAAACAAAGGTAAGTTGGGATTTTCACCGAAACCGCCAATAAAGTGAAAAAGCGAAAACATTACTGCCGCACCAATAACAGCCCCTGCCCTGCGAAGAGTCGTTTCCCACTGAAACACAAAACTAAGAACAGACATAAAACCTGTAATTAACAAAACTCTGAACACAAATTCTTCATAGATACCCGCCCCAATGGATAAGACCACTTGCTGAATAACAATACGAGTCGTTGGGGACATCAAGAATGGCGTTTGAATTATCATCATGAACGCGTACAATACCCAACTCCACATAAAACTCTCAATCAGCATAAACATAAAGTAATTTCCTCGTATTTCCGTTTCCGTCCAAGAATGTTTTTGTACGAGATATACAATGAGAAGCCCAACTATAAACACAAAGCCAGACCCGTAATATCCAATAACACCAAACATCTCCAGAGCCTGACGCATCAGGACATCTGCAGCGTTGCGTAAATTTGGTATTTCCTCTCTTGATAGTAGAATCAACCCAATCTCATATAACCCCACCATAGGAAGTGCAAAGATAAAGCTGTACAGCGGGGACCGTGTGGAATGCAGGTAATTCAACGATCAGCCTTGTTTCTGAGATGAAGGTTAGCAGGATTTATTTTCATGATAACGGCCGAATAATTTACATCAAAGCTGTACGTTAATTTGATAAATATTTATCCATATCTGAAAATATTTGCCCTAAATTCCGATAATTCTTATGACACAAAAAGACATGATTCGGCTTACAACTCTCAGTCACGGATCTGGGTGAGCGTGTAAAATAGGTCCGGAGGACCTGGCTCAGGTACTGAGTCCGCTCACGATACATGATGACGAGAGAGTCATCGTCGGTTTTAACGGTAGCGACGATGCTGCCGTAGTGCGTCTTGACGATGGTAAACTGCTGGTGCAAACTGTAGATTTCTTTACACCTGTAGTAGATGACCCTTATGAATTCGGTCAGATCGCAGCTGCGAATTCTCTTTCTGATATTTACGCGATGGGCGCGAAACCCATTTTTGCGCTTAATATCGTCGGATTCCCGATTAATACTCTTCCTAAGAAAATGCTGACGACAATCCTTCAAGGTGGTGCTGATAAAGCAAAAGAAGCCGGAATTTCCATTGTTGGCGGACATAGTATTGACGATCCGGAACCAAAATACGGATTGGTTGTCACTGGTGAGGTCAAAGAAACTGCGTTAATAACCAATCAAAACGCTAAACCCGGTGATGTTTTGATCCTGACAAAACCATTGGGAACCGGCATTATTGCTACAGCAATTAAGCAAGGGAAGGCAAAATTGGAATGGGTCAGCGCAGCGGTGGCATCCATGAAGGAATTGAACAAAACCGCCGCTGAAGTTATGAGCTATTGTAATGTGAAATCCGCCACTGATATTACCGGGTTTGGCTTATTAGGACATTTATCAGAATTATGCAAAGCCAGTGGTGTTTCGGCGGAAATTCATTATGACAGTCTACCCTTCCTGCCGGGCGCAAAAGAATTGGCAAAGGATAAAATTATCCCCGGAGGAACTAAACGAAATCTGAAATTTGCGTCTCAGTTCACTGAGTTTGATTCTTCTTTAAACAGAACGACACAATTAATGATTGCAGATGCTCAGACCTCCGGTGGATTATTGGTCGCCTGTTCACCGAAAAATGCTGAGAAATATCTTACAAAAATTAATTATAGGTCTTCAATAATTGCTGTTGCCGTTGGTAAAATAACCAAGAAAAAGAAAAATCTGATAACCGTAACAACTGATTCCTAATTTATCTCTAATGGGTTCCAAATCAAATCAGAACCTTCAGAATACTTATGGGAGGATAAATCTTCACCGCGAAATCGGAGGCTTAATCCGCCATTATTCAACCAACAAAACTAATATTTATGATTTGGCTCTACAAAATTTAACCTTCTCTGACTCGATAAATGTACTGGATTTAGGTTGCGGATTTGGACAATTTAGCGCTCATCTTAAAAATCTTATCCCAAATGGTTCAAACATTACCGGGATTGATCCTCTTGAAAGTAACCGTAAACCATTCTTAGACTATACAAATAAATTTCATTTCTCCGGAATATTTCATTGTCACTCTGCAAATCTTATCACGGAGCTTAAGGATAATTCTTATGATTTGATTATTTCAGGTTTTTCACTGTATTTCTTCTCTGAATTATTGCCTGAGATTGCACGTGTCCTGAAATCGGACGGAATTTTCCTGAGCATTACCCATTCAAAATTCTCTTTGATAGAATTACTGGACGACATTCAATACGCACTGGATATCCCTGTCCCGATAACCGCCGAACATCTTGGACTTGACCAGACTCTCGCCGATTTCAATTCTCAAAATGGTGATCGCGTACTCAAACCATATTTTAACACCATTGATAATACTGTTTATCAAAATCAACTGGTTTTTCATCGTAAGAGTTTTGATCACTGTGTGAAATTTGTAAAATTTAAGTTGAATACTGTTTCTCACGATTCACATTACCACAATACGTTCAATGAACAACGTTTTAAAAATCGATTATCAGATTCTATTAAGAACAAAATGGAAAAAGAAGGTTCGTATAGACTGAATAAAACCGATGCAATTTTCCGGTGTCGCCAACCGATTAAAAGGAAGACAAAAGAATGAAAGAGCCAAGAGTTTATTGCCCAAAATGTTCCTCGAAAATATCGAATATTCTGCTGGATGGACGCCAGCGAGATCACTGCATAAACTGCAGGACGACGTTCTATGACAATCCCTTACCGGTTGCTTCTTCAGTTGTTGTCAACGACAAGAGAGAGATCCTATTGGTACTGCGAAAAAATGAACCTAGAGCCGGGATGTGGGGACTTCCTTCGGGATTTGCTGAAACGCACGAAACAGTGGAAGAGGCTGCTTTGCGTGAATTGAAAGAAGAAGCCGGAATAACCGGGAGGGTCGTTCGACTGCTTGATACTAAATCACATTACAATGATTTTTACGGTGATCTGATTTGGGTTACATTTGAAGTTAAGCATTTAACAGGAGAGCCAATCGCTGGTGATGATGCCGCCGAGGTAAAATTCTTTCCGCTGTCAAAGCTTCCTGAAATTGCCTTCTCACCAAATTATCGCGCGATTCATCGCTATATAAACCGGCATCGCGACCTGTGGTCAATGCAGGATTCTTTTCATCGTCTCGAAGGCGGTAGCCGTCAGCCAAAAGGAGAAATGCCTTCGGACTCTCTTTTTCAGATTATTAGTAAGGATGCCGATACCATCACCGAGAATTGGATTGCTGATGTTCAATCGCGCTCATCCACATCGCATTACGCCACCAAACCGCATGACGAGGTTTACCAAAAAGCGCATATTGTTATTTCACAGTTTGGGAAATGGATGATTCATCCCGAACAAAAAATGGACGATATCTGGGAGTATTTTAATAAAATTGGCGGTGAACGGAAAAATGAAAAGTATCGTTTATCTGAAGTTATTTCAGCACTCAGTTTGACGAGAAAACATATTTTCGCTCATGTTTTCGCTCAAGGCGGTATCTGGGAAAAACCACTTGAGATGTACCGCTCGATGGAATTTGTATCGCGGGTGAATCTGTTCTTTGACCGGGCGACATATTACATCACGAAAGGATTTGAGGAACATCAATGATCTATGATCTGTTAATGGCCGGAATGGCTTCTTTGGTTGATTACGTAGTACTTCACGTTCTTACCTGCCTTATTCCTGCATTTTTAATGGCAGGCGGAATGGTTACATTCATCAATCGTGAAGCCGTGATTGTGCATCTCGGGTCACAAGCAAACCTCTTCAAATCATTTTCACTATCCGCTATCGGAGGTTCAATTCTTGCTGCATGTTCCTGCACGGCTATTCCGGTTGCAAGCGGATTGTTCTTCAGTGGTGCCGGAATTGGTGTGGCTTTTATTTTACTTTGGGCAATTCCGGCTGTGAATGTTTTAGCACTAGTTTACACCGGAAGCATTTTGGGATTAACGATGGTCGCGGCTCGTGTAATTGCCGTTCTAGTAATGGCGTTTGTCATCGGCAGTGTAATGCATTTTATTTTTCATAGCAGAGATGAAAATACCTCTCCGCATTCTTCACAGAAAAATACTTCATTAATCGGACTGCATGAGTTTGTCGTTTTAGCCTTGCTCCTGCTCTCATTATTACTTCCGAATTTTCTCGTTCAAGATGGTAGCTACGGACAAAAAACAGCTGTCTGGGCAGTCGTAATGGTAATTTTAGGAATCTATGCCTGGTTTAAAATTCCGAATGATAAACTTAAACAAGCACTTAGGGAATCATGGTGGTTTGTTCGGATGATCTTTCCGTTATTGCTGCTTGGAGTGTTTCTTGTAGGTATCATCGGAGACATTCTGCCCGAAAACTGGGTGACTAAGTGGGTCGGAGACAACAGTTTAGTCTCAGTGTTTTTGGCATCTTTTGCGGGCTCGCTTACCTATTTTGCAACATTAACCGAAGCTCCATTCGTTGATACGTTTATGACAATGGGGATGGCAAAAGGTCCTGCACTCACCCTGCTTTTAACAGGTCCCGCACTCAGTCTGCCAAACTGGATGGCAATCGCAAAAGTTTTTGGATGGAAACAATCCATTGTCTATGTTTTAGTTGTCATCCTGTTGGGAAGTACAGCAGGATGGATTTATGGAAATTTAATTTAAGGCTGAGGGAAACTCCCTACTCACCCCGTCAAGGCGGGCAGACACTAACCAAGGAATACTATGAAAATACACGTAGCCGGTCCGGGATGCATTCGCTGTGACGAAACGTACAAAAACGTTATCAATGCCTGCGCCGAATTAAACATATCAGCGGATATCGACCATATTCACGATGTAAAAGAATATTCTAAATTGGGTGTGCGAATAACTCCGGCTGTTATTATCGATGGTAAAGTAGTAAAATCAGGAACCGTACCCACTATTACCGATATGAAAACAATTATCATGGATAGCTTGTGAAAAAAGAACAAAAGAAAATCCGACAATTGAAGCGTTTTTTGAAACACGCCGATCAGTATTTGATAAATGAATTCGGTGCTAAAGAATCTCCCATTGTAAAAGAAGACATTATCCAGAACTATCGTAATCTCATCCCGCATATACCTGATGTCGGCGGTAGAAAGAACCGGCTGTATCCGTATTTGATTCAGTCAGCATGGGCTCTATCGCTCTACCGTGCATTGAAAAAAAGAGGGAAATCTTTAGAAGCAATAAACAACCTTATTCAAAACAGCCTTAAGTCGTCTTTGTATCGTATTCCTGTTAAGATTCGACATTTAATTGGACGGATACGACTTTCGAAGTGGAATATCAAAAAAATGAAAAACGCCGCTACCACTTCACAAGAACGAAAATATATCGATGATTGGGTTTGGGATGTTGTTGACAGCGATGGAAAAACATTCGATATTGGAATTGATTATTCTGAATGTGCCTTGGTAAAATTCATGCATACTCAAGAAGCAGATGAGCTCACTCCTTATCTGTGCGAAACGGATTATATGGTCTATAAAGCATTTGGTATCCAGCTAAATCGGACAAAAACATTAGCCACCGGTTGTGATAAATGCAATTTCCGCATGAAATTGAATTAATTACCCAATCTTTTGTTCCACCACTGACTAACTCTCCCACCTTCAAACCCTTCCTAAACTAATCAACCACTATTAGCTGTATTAGTTATTACAGTATTTTTAAATTAATGATGAAAAACCCTTGCAACCATTTTTCAAATACCGTTAAAATTGATAAGCGGATATGTTAATCTTTGAATGAATTGCACGATCATAACATAAAGTGTCTTTGATAAACAAACAAAAATTCCAATCTGAATTTCGCAGTCGCGACGTAGTTCGTTCACGAACATTCGTTATCCATCCGCCTGGTTATCATAATATAAAATAATCTCAGCAACGAAGCCGAACATGATCACCACCTCCAACCACCTCATCGTGAGAAGCTTCAAAACAAATTTCACATTAGTGTATATCCGCGTAAATAGCGGTAAATATGTTATCCTAAATAATTCAAGATCTATTTTTCAAACCATTAACCAAAAGGTAAACTATGGCTTACTGGCGTGCACCGCTTGACCTAAAAAAAGTAGAAGTCCCTCACGGGGATATTCACATTAATATCGAACATTGTAAGGGCTGCAACTTTTGTGTAGAATATTGCCCACGCGAAGTTTTGGAAATGTCTGTTGAGTTCAATCGCAAAGGCTACCATTACCCTAATGTATTAAAGGAGGGTGCCTGCGTGAACTGCAATCTCTGTGAAATGATCTGCCCGGAATTCTCCATCTTCGTTTTGGAAGGAAAAACTCGACACCCCGAAGCAGATGAAGTCATTAAAGGGAAGGAAAAATCATGAAAGCTGATCCAATCGGTGTAGCCACCGGAAATCATTACATAGATGGCGATCACGCCTGCGCAGAAGGAGCCATTGCCGGCGGATGTCGATTCCTGGCGGGATACCCAATTACGCCCTCAACCGAAGTTGCCGAACGCATGGCGGAACGATTCCCGTTTGTCGGCGGACAGTTTATCCAAATGGAAGATGAATTAGCTTCGATGGCAGCGGTTGCCGGAGCGGCATGGACAGGCGTAAAAGCCATGACTGTCACATCCGGTCCCGGGTTTTCACTAATGATGGAAAATCTTGGACTTGCTACTATGATGGAAGTCCCATGCGTTTTGGTGAACGTGCAGCGTGGCGGTCCCTCTACCGGATTGCCGACACTCACAGGACAGGGTGATATGATGCAGGCACGCTGGGGCTCACACGGTGATTACGAATTAATCTCCCTCTGCCCCAACTCTCCGCAGGAATGTTTTGACCTCACTATCACGGCGTTTAATCTGGCAGAAACGTACCGCGTTCCTGTGCTCTTTATGATGGACGAATGCGTCGGTCACATGACCGAAAAAGTCGTCATTCCCGAAGCCGATGAGATCGAAATCATTCCAAGAAAGTTTTATCAAGGAAAAAAAGAAGATTACCGCCCCTATCAATTCAAGGGTGACGGATCGGTTGGGCCGATGATAAAAGCTGGGGAAGGATACAATATCCATGTAACCGGATTAACCCACGATGAACGCGGATATCCGGTGATTAATGCCGAAGCTCAGGATAAGAATGTCCGCCATCTGGTGGATAAAATTCTGTTGAATGAAGAAAAGATACGAATCATCGAAGAAGATCAGGTTGAAGATGCCGATGTCGTTGTAATCTCTTACGGCATCACATCCCGCGTAGCACTGAAAGCTGTGCAGGATGCCAGAGCAAAAGGACTAAAAGTCGGTACGATGAGACTGATTACCGTTTGGCCGTTCCCTGAAAAACGTATCCACGAACTCAGAGACAAAGTCAAAGCATTTGTTGTCCCCGAGATTAATCTCGGGCAGATTGTTCTTGAGGTTGAACGATGCGTTAGTGGGAAAGCGAAAACGATTCTCGTCCCCCACGCCGGCGGATGGGTTCATGATCCTAACGATATTTTAAATGCGATTGAAGAAGGTGCAAAATGAGCAAGACTGCTGAACAAATATTATCTGATGAACTTTTAATTCCGCAACCAAAAGAACCACTCGCTCACCCGATGGAAGGCTACTTGCGAACAGATCGCCTTCCCCACATCTGGTGCTCCACTTGTGGAATCGGAACTGTGATTACCGCATTCATTGCCGGATTACAAAAATCTGGGCTGGAGCGTGATAAAGTTGGTGTCGTTTCAGGGATTGGCTGTTCTGGGCGTGCCGCAGGATATTTACAGCTGGACTCTTTTCACTCCACACACGGCAGAGCTATTGCATTTGCCACCGGAGTTGCTTTAGGAAATCCTGATATGAAAGTAGCTGTCATCAGCGGAGATGGTGATATTGCAGCGATTGGCGGAAATCATTTCATCCATGCCGCTCGGCGAAATATGAATCTGGCGATCATCTGTATTAACAATTTCAACTACGCCATGACCGGAGGACAAGCAGGACCGACGACACCTGAATCAGCCAACGCTTCTACTGCTCCGTATGGTGCTTACGAATACCCGTTTAATCTGCCATTCTTGGCAGAATCAAGCGGTGCTGTTTATGTTGCAAGATGGACATCTTTACACGTTCGTCGTGTTACCAATGCCATTGCCGAAGCGCTCGTCAAACCCGGCTTCTCTTTTATCGAAGTTATCGCGCCCTGCCCCACACTTTACGCACGGCGGAATCGGTTGGGTAGCGGACTTGATCTGATGAGGTTTTATCATGATAACGCCGTGATTGACCATAACGCCGACACCAGAGATATTGACATTGAATACCAGAAGAAAATCGTCGTCGGGAAATTTGTGGATAAAGAAAAACCCACATTTTTAGAAAATAAAGATGCCGTGCTTTCGGCGAAACTTGGCGACAAATACATACCGTACAAAGGAGCGTAAAATGGATATTCGATTTTCAGGATTCGGCGGACAGGGAATAATAAAATCCGGTATTCTCATCGGAAAAGCGGCTTCCCTGTATGATAACAAATTTGGCACCATGACCCAAAGTTTCGGACCGGAAGCCCGCGGCGGAGCTTGCTCTGCGCAGGTTGTGATTGATGATGATCCGGTATTATATCCCTACATCGTCGCTCCGGAGATTTTGGTCTCTATGTCGCAGGAAGCCTACGAAAAGTTCATCGGCGACCCCGTTAAAGGGAGTATCGTCCTAACCGATACCGATCTGGTCAAACCTGCTACGATTCGCAAAGATGTTAAGCTGTACTCCATCCCGGCGACCAGAGTTGCCGAAGAAATGGGAAACCGAATCTTTGCCAATGTTGTAATGGTTGGTTTCTTTTTATCAATTACCAGAATAATCTCTTTGGATGCCATGAAAAAAGCACTTCCCGGTTCAGTACCCGATCGCTTCATTGAGATCAACATCGAAGCGTTGGAGCGCGGCTACAACTTCGGGTTGGAACTCTTGGAAAAGGAAACGTCAACAAAGAAAGCGTAAAGCATGTCTGTAAAATCAACCTCCAATAAATTTCAGGAAGTTCTAAGTGGTGAGAAAGTCTCTCTGTCTTTTACTAATAGACTGAAAGAACAATATTCGGTCGGGTATGTAGAGCCATCACCCTGCAAAGAAGCTTGCCCTGCCGGTGTTAATGTAAAATCGTATGTATCGCTGATTGCCGCCGGAAAATTCCACGATGCTCTGAAAGTGGTGCGTGAACGAAACCCGCTACCCGGGATTTGCGGACGAATTTGTACACATCCTTGTGAATCTTATTGCAGTCGTAGCGAAATTGACGAACCGGTTGCCATCTGCTGGCTAAAACGATTTGTAGCAGATTATGAATTAACTCATCCGGCAGAAAAACCTAAACCCGCCAGTAAACGTAAAGAGAAGATTGCAGTTATCGGTGCAGGTCCTGCTGGATTAACGGCTGCCCACGACCTTGCTCTGCAGGGATTTATGGTCACAATTTTCGAAGAATTAAGCGAACCGGGCGGTATGCTTATCGCAGGAATTCCCTCCTACCGAATGCCCCGCGATATCCTCAAAGTGGAAATTGATTACATCCGTGATCTTGGTGTGAATATCAAAACCAATACCAGAATTGAAGGCAAGGATGCTCTAAAAAGCCTGCTAAAATATTTTAACTCCGTGTTTATTGCAGTCGGTGCACATACGGGTAAAAAATTGAACGTCCCCGGTGAAGACGATTATGAAGGCTTTTTGGATGCTGTTACATTTTTACGAGGAATTAATTTGGATAAACCCAAAAAGCCCGGAAATAAAATCATCGTAATCGGTGGTGGGAATTCTGCCATCGATGCTGCACGAACTGCTATCCGGTTGGAATGTGAAGAAGTCCATATTGTATATCGGCGTACCCGCAAAGAAATGCCCGCCAATGATGCCGAGATCGAAGAAGCCGAAAATGAAGGCGTACAAATTCATTATTTGGCATCGCCGGTTAAGATTGTCGGCAAGAACGGCAAAGTAACCGGAATGGAATGCCTGAAAATGGAATTGGGTGAACCCGATGAGAGTGGGCGAAGACGTCCCGTGCCGATAAAAGGTTCGGAATTTATCGTTGAAGCCGACGTCATCATTCCTGCCATCAGTCAAGAGCCTGACCTGACCTTCCTCCCTGCTGATCACGGTTTGGATATTTCCCGCTGGAATACATTTATGTCGGATGAGTCCACGATGGCGACCAATATCCCAGGTGTGTTTGCCGGCGGAGATGCCGTAACCGGTCCGAATACCGTCATCGATGCCATTGCCCAAGGACATGTCGCTGCTGACTCCATTGAACGTTTCCTTAACGGAGAAATACTTGAGTCCCAAGAACCGACGAAACGAAAATTTGAAACTGAAATTAAAGTGGATCCGATCACACGGAAAAAGTCAAAACGAGCAGGAATGCCTATGACGGAACCATCGAATCGTGGAAGCAGCTTTGACGAGGTTGAACACGGCTTTGATGAAGCTACCGCCATCACCGAAGCTCAACGCTGTCTGCGATGCGGACCTTGCGATGAATGTTTTACATGCGTTACCGAATGTGATAAAGGTGTTGCAATTTTAAGTTCACCGGATAATTACGACGATCTTATTTTTCGTTTGCCTTCTGAATTCCCAACGCAAGATCTGCAAAAAGGCAATTTGCAGGGATCCATAAAATCCTCTAACGGAAATATTTCATTTCAAATGAATTCTGTCGTACCACAGGTAAAAGAGAATCTTTGTCGGGGGTGCGGGGATTGTGTAACCGTCTGTGAATACGATGCCTGTGAACTGGTTTCACTGGGCGGTGAGGTGTTTGTCTCACAAATCAATCCCGACCTATGCCGGGGCTGTGGAACATGCGTGGCACTTTGCCCGTCCAGCTCCATCATGCCGGGAAGATTCACTCAAGACTGGCTTTCGCATAAACTTGAGAATGTTCACACTGATAAAGAAAACATCGTTATTTTCTCCTGTAATTGGAACGGTTCGGTAGCAAATCCAGCTGAACATCCGGAATTAAAACCGGGTGATTCCAATTTGATTTTCATCAACACAATGTGCGCCGGGCGAATAGAAATGTCGTTCATTTTCAACGCTCTTGAAAAAGGTGCGGATAGGGTTCTAATTACCGGATGCAAAATTGAAGATTGCCATTTTGAATTCGGTGCGAAACAATTTGCAAAAACCTATAAAAAGGTGGAACAATTAGCACACATGCTTGGAATTGAATCCGGAACAATTAAATACGAACAAATCCCCGAAGGTAATACAGCGAAATTTATTGAGATTGTAAACAAATTTGTCAAGGAAACGAGGTAAGAAATGCACAGCGGATTAACGACAAAAATAAAAGCTACAAATGCTTACGCTTGTCTGGATTGCGGAAAATGTACCAGTGTGTGTCCTGTCTCCCGTTTTAGTGGGCAATACTCCCCGCGAAACTTATTAACAAAAGCCGTTCGTGAGGATTTTGACAGCTTATGCAGCGACTACGACCTTTGGAGCTGCCTGACCTGTAAACGCTGCGATGAAGTCTGTATAGCAAATATCCAGTACAGCGATTTGACCCAAGCGGTTCGAACCGAAGCTAAGGATTCCGGTTTCCACGGAAAATGTTCTCATTCCGGAGCGATGGAACTGCTTCAGACTATCATGACAAAACCCGATCTTAAACAAAATCGCTTGGATTGGGTCGAAGATGATATGGAGATCGCTGAAGAGGGCGATGTATTATATTTCACCGGCTGTGCACCATATTTTGATGTGTTTTTCACGGACTTGGATCTCTCCATTTTGGATGCCGCAAAAAGCAGTATCGCCATTTTGAATAAACTGGGTGTGAAACCGGTTCTTATGAAAGATGAACGGTGTTGCGGTCATGATTTACTATGGAACGGTGATGAAGAAAACTTCAGGATGCTCGCTGAACACAATTTGGAAGCGGTGGAAAAATCCGGTGCAAAAACCATTTTATTTTCCTGTGCGGAATGTATGAGCAGTTTTTACGACCTTTACCCGAAATACGGGTATAACGTAAAACCGGAATTGAAGCACATGAGTCAGTTCCTTGCCGAAAAGCTGGAAACCGGGCAACTTAAATTGAAGGACGCCGATAAAGAAATTACTTATCAAGACCCATGCCGGTTAGGGCGTCACATGGGGATTTACGACGAACCGCGACAGGTTCTCTCTTCTAATGCTGATGGAAATTACCACGAGATGATGCAGAATAACAAAGGATCGCTATGCTGTGGAGTCAGTGGCTGGATGAACTGCGATATGACCTCCAAGGGGATTCAACGGGAGCGATTGAAACAAGCATCCGACACCGGTGCTGACATTTTGGCGGTTGCCTGTCCGAAATGCCAGATCCACCTAACCTGCACGATGAAAGACGATATCGTAAAAGAAAAGCACGGTATGGATATTAAAGATATTTCAACAATAACGCTGGAAAGACTGGGGGAGTTATGAAGCCCAAATTACAATTCAAGGAATTAAGGATACGTCCTAATCTTTATCCTAATCTTAATCCAATTAACGGAGCATCAAATGACAAAAGATGAAAACAAACGAATAGGAGTATTTGTCTGTGAATGCGGAAAGAACATTGCGGGGTCTCTAGACTGTGAAGCCGTCCGGGAATATGCCGAAGGGCTGCCAAATGTGGTCTGTTCCGTTGTCAACAAATACACCTGCGCCGAACCCGGTCAGCAGGAAATAAAAAAGTACATCAAAGAAAAGAATCTGGATAGCATCGTCGTTGCATCCTGTACGCCCAGAATGCACGAAGCGACGTTCAGAAACTGCGTGTCCGAAGCCGGGATGAACCCCTATCTGATGGAGATGGCGAACATCCGCGAACATTGCAGTTGGGCGCACCTTGATGACTGGGAAGGTGCCACGGAAAAAGCAAAGGATATCGTTAACTCATCCGTTGCACGTGCCGGACTGCTTCAACCTCAAATTGAAACAACCCTGCCAGTCAATAAAGAAGTGCTGGTCATTGGTGGCGGAATTTCAGGTATTCAATCCGCGCTGGATCTAGCTGACGCCGGGTACAACGTACATCTTGTAGAAAAGGAGGCATCTGTTGGTGGCATTATGGCCGCGTTGGACAAAACGTACCCCACCATGGATTGTTCCATATGAATACTCGGACCTAAAATGATGGATGCCGGTCGGCATCCCCGAATCAATCTTATGACTTATAGCGAAATCGAAACCATCGGTGGTTTTATTGGTAATTTTCAAGTAACCGTGCGCAAAAAAGCCCGCTACGTTGATCAAGATGAATGTAATGCCTGCGGCGAGTGCGAAAAAGTATGCCCTGTTGTCGTTCCTGACGAATTTCAGGAAGGTTTTTCTTCCCGAAAAGCTATACACATGCCCTTCCCTCAAGCAGTGCCGTCGGTCTTTATTTTGAACGATAAAGACTGTTTGGGACATAATCCAATCGCATGCGGAAAGTGTGCCGAGGTTTGCGAAAAGAACTGCATCGACTTTGATATGAAGGATGAAATTATCACTTTGAAAGTGGGTGCGGTCGTCGTCGCTACCGGCATGGATGTTTACGATCCTACCGTTATGGATGAGTACGGCTACACCCGTTTTGAAAATGTGATTACCAGTATGGA
The DNA here is from genome assembly GCA_014381855.1 of Fidelibacterota bacterium. GTDB lineage: Bacteria > Fidelibacterota > Marinisomatia > Marinisomatales > JACNKV01 > JACNKV01. The sequence goes on from JACNKV010000069.1 coordinate 22,886, forward strand.
GTTCGAACGGCTCATCTCTGCCGGTGGTCCGACTGAAGGACATTTTGTTCGCCCCACTGATATGAAAACACCGAAGCGAATTGCCTTCATTCAATGTGTCGGTTCCCGCTCCCATTCACCGGTTGGAAATCCCTATTGCAGTAATATCTGCTGTATGAACACTGTAAAAGACAGTTTGCTTCTCAAGGATCATTATTCCGACACTGAAATTTCGGTATTCTACATTGATATCCGCGCGTTTGGAAAAGGATTCGAGGATCTTTACGTTCGCAGTAAACAAGCCGGAGTTCAGTATATCCGCGGTTTGCCGGGTGAGATATTTGAAGATCCGAAAACGAAAAATCTGACGATGCTAGTTGAGGATACCGTTGCCAACACGGTTGTAAATCATGAGTTCGATCTGGTCGTACTGTCTGTGGGGGTTATCCCGCGCAGAGATAGTGGGACCGTTCAGAAGCTCTTAACGCTTTCACGCACGGAAGACGGATTCTTCATGGAATCACACCCGAAGCTGAAACCGGTAGATGCTCCGACAGGCGGGGTGTATTTCGCCGGCTGTGCGGAATTCCCAAAAGATGTAAAAGACAGTGTCACTCAGGCAAGTGCCGCTGCCGCACGTGCTCAAATTCTTCTGAATGCCGGAGAAATCAGTGTTGAAGCGATTACCTCCGTTTGTGATGCGGATATGTGCGAATCTTGCGGAATTTGTGTAACAGTTTGTCCGTTTAATGCCATCACCGGCGGAGATCGTAAAACCAAGACGCCGGCACAAATCATTGAAGCTGCCTGTAAAGGCTGCGGAACCTGTGCTGCGGAATGTAATTTCGATGCAATCTCGATGAAACATTTCGAAGATGCTCAAATCATGGCGCAAGTAGATGCAATTATGAACAACAAACACATGGAGAAAATCGTTACCTTCGCCTGTAATTGGTGTTCGTACGCAGGTGCGGATCTTGCCGGACTGTCACGATTGCAGTATCCGACATCTCAACGGGTAATCCGAACTATGTGCAGCGGACGTGTAGATTCCAAATTCATCCTGCATGCGTTTGAAAAGGGTGCTCCGATGGTATTGGTGAGCGGATGTCACTATGCCGATTGCCACTACATCGACGCTAACCGTTGGACGGTTAAACGCGTGGATAAACTCTGGAATAAGCTGGAAAAACTGGGAGTTCGTCCGGACCGTTTACAGTTAGAATGGATTAGTGCCGCCGAAGGACAAAAATGGAAACGAACAATGACCGATTTAGATGAAATGCTAAAAAACGTGACTAAAGAAGAAGTTGAGCATACGATGAAAGTCCTGAAAGAAGATCGTGAAAAATCGGAAGCAAAGGCAGCAAAACAAGTACTGAAAAAAGTCGGAAAGGAGATTCCGATCCAAGCGACGGTTTAGTTTAGGAAATATGGTATAAGGGAATGAGTTAATTTCCACTCATACCTAATTCCAAATACTTCAAAATAATCGAGGAAATAATCGAGGAAAACTATGGAAGTGACTGACTATAAATGCTTACATTGCGGGCACGAATACAAGGGTCCTTTTGACAAAAAGGTACCTATCGAACGTGTTTGTCCAAAATGCAGTAGTAACAGCATTCGCAAAGTAAAAAAGAAACCAACAAAATGAAATCGGGTTTTGATTCGAAAAATGAATGATTGATTTATCTATTTAATGTCTCCATTTCGTATCAAAGACACCTCCCTCACCCGGAATCATAGTTAAACCACAAAAAAAGGAGAATATAATGGCTACTCTATTTGAAACCCTGAGTAAAAAAATCCCCGATTGGAGATACGAAGCCAAGCAGATTATTGACGAAAAAGGCGACCACGTCATCAGCAATGTGACTGTGCAACAGGCATACGGCGGGATGCGCGGCGTCAAAGGACTTGTCTGTGATACTTCGGCTGTCTCTGCCGACAAAGGATTAATCATCCGCGGTATTCCACTTCTGGATATCACCCACATTCTACCCGAAGAAGTCTTTCACCTTCTTCTCACTGGCGAACTGCCGGAAGATGATGCTCTAAAAGATCTGCAAGCCCAATTAACGGAACACGCTGATGTCCCTGATTATGTTTGGGATGTGTTGAAATCCATGCCGGCGGACTCTCATCCAATGGTCATGTTCAATACGGCGATTCTTGTCATGGAAAAAGAATCAATCTTCCGTCAGAAGTACGATGAAGGCGTACCAAAACAAGAATACTGGAAGGCAATTCTTGAAGATGCAATCCGTCTCGTCGCAAAACTGCCTGCAATCGGAGCCGGTGTATATCGGATTCGCTTCAACAAAGGTGAGTTAATCTCACCGGATAAAACCCTTGACTGGGGTGCCAATTTCGCCCATATGCTAGGAATCCCGGATCCCGAAGGTATTTTGAAGAAACTGATGCGTCTCTACCTCATGCTCCACTGCGACCATGAAGGTGGGAATGTCAGTGCTTTCAGTGGACTGACAGTTGCCTCTGCCCTTTCCGATCCCTACTACGCAGTATCTGCCGGGCTTAACGGTCTTGCCGGGCCGCTTCACGGATTGGCAAACCAGGAATGTCTGAAATTCGTACTTGAGATCAAAGATCATTTTAATGGTTCACCATCTGTTGAGGATCTGAAACAATTCGTATGGGATCGTCTGAATAGCGGTCGCGTTATTCCCGGCTATGGACACGCTGTCTTGCGCTGCCCGGATCCGCGATTTACCGCGTTCGTAAACTTCGGAAAAGAGAACATCAAAGATGATCCGGTTTTCGACATTGTCAAAAATCTCTTTGATGTTGTTCCTCCCGTCTTGAAAGAACAGGGAAAAGCCAAAAATCCGTGGCCAAATGTGGATGCGAGCTCAGGCTCCCTCCTCTATCATTTCGGAATGACGGAGTTCAGTTTCTATACCGTTCTATTCAGCATTTCACGTGCGATGGGAATGGTCTCTCAGATGGTCATCAACCGGGCACTCGGAATGCCGATTACACGACCGAAGTCCATCACCGCCGAATGGCTTAAAGAAAACGCTTAATTCAGGAAAAAGGTTGTGGAATACAATAATGAGCCGCAGGTGAATTATTGTCAAATGAAATTAATTCACTTCATTCACCATTTTATTCCAAAACATAAATCCGAATACAACTTTACCCGTTAACCAAAACAGGAGAATTAAATTATGGGAAGAAAAAAAATAGCCTTAATCGGCGGAGGTCAGATTGGCGGGAATCTCGCCCTGATCACAGCACAAAAAGAACTGGGGGATGTCGTTATCCTTGACATCCCTAAAGCTGAAGGGATGACAAAGGGGAAAGCTCTGGATATAATGCAGCTTCGTCCCCACGATGGTTACGATGTTAATTTGACCGGGACGTCTGATTACAAGGATATTGAAGGAGCAAATGTCGTCATCATCACTGCCGGTGTCCCGCGTAAACCCGGTATGGATCGTGAAGATTTGCTCAGCATCAATATCAAAATCATCACCGATGTTGCCGAAAATGTGAAGAAATATGCCCCGAATGCATTCGTCATCGTCGTATCAAATCCGTTGGATGCAATCGTGTACTCATTTTACAAAGTATCCGGGTTCCCAAAGAATCAGGTCGTCGGTATGGCTGGTGCTCTGGACACAGGACGCTTCCGTACCTTCCTTTCAATGGAAACCGGCTTTTCCGTTCAGGATATCCATTGCATGGTCATGGGCGGACATGGAGACACGATGGTGCCAATCATTAGAACAGCTAATGTTGCAGGTATCCCGATAACAGAACTGATACCGGAAGATCGTTTGGAAGCTATTGTCAAACGCACACGCGTTGCCGGTGGTGAATTGGTGAAACTGTTTGGAAACGGTTCCGCTTATTACGCTCCCGCACAATGTGCAATGGAAATGGCAGAAGCCTATTTACTTGATAAAAAACGTGTGATTCCAAGTGCAGCGCTATGTGAAGGCGAATTTGGAATTGATGGATACTTCATCGGCGTCCCTGCCTTAATCGGTGCCGGCGGTGTTGAAAAAGTCGTCGAGTTCGAACTGACCGAAGATGAAAATTCTGCACTACAAGATACATACGAAAAAGTAAAGAAAACAGTCGCCGAAACCGGATTGTAATTTGTGATCCACTGAGTTTCGTTAAACAGCCTTCGTATTTGCGAGGGCTGTTTTTTTTAATCTTGCTACATGATATTTTTATGACTTAACTTTATCCGACAATATTAGTCGGATATGCTAAAACTCACCAGAAAAGTCGAATACGCTCTGATTGCCCTAAGGCATTTGCAGGGAAAAAAACGGAGTCAACTCTCTTCAACAAAAGAGATCGCTGAAGCATATCATATTCCGGTTGAATTGTTAGCTAAAACACTTCAGCTTATGGCACGAAATGAGATTATTGATGCAGTTCAAGGTCCGCTTGGCGGTTACCGCATCAAAGCAGATTTTCATGAGATTAACATGACAGACTTTATCGAAATGATCGAAGGACCGCTTGGATTAACAGACTGCCATTTTGATACTGAATGTGTACAAGCTAATACATGTAACATCAAAAAGCCCATCAATAAAGTGAATAAATCAATCCGTGCAGTATTTAACAATATGACATTGGCGGATATTACGGGATAGGAATTAGGATTAGGATAAAGTTGAGCGAAGCAAAATCCCGACGGATGTCGGGGATAAGGATTTGGAGAGGTAAAATATGAGCGTCACAAAAGAAAAAATAATCGATATATTAAAGCAGTGTTATGATCCGGAGATGCCCATTGATGTATGGAATCTTGGATTGATATATGACATCATAATTGAAGACACTAAAAATAATGATAAATCAAATGTGGATATTACCATGACCCTAACCACTCCCGGTTGCGGAATGGCACAATATATCGCACAGGATGTGCAGAATAAAGTCCAGAGTTTGGATGAGGTTCAGGCCGCACATGTTGAACTTACATTCGAGCCAAGATGGATGCCCGACATGATGACGGATGAAGGCAGAAAACTGCTTGGGATGTAAATGGTAATTATTTAATGCGTGTCAGATTTGACACTCTTCTACTTAATTACTACACAATCCATAATAGTGGATTACATAAATTAATATTCGTGTTAATTCGTTTTATTTGTGGCTAATAATATGAAATCAGAAAAACAGACTATTGACGACGCCATCAGTCAGGAATATAAGTATGGATTTGTCACAGATATCGCCCAGGATACATTCCCTCCCGGATTGAACGAAGATGTTATCCGACACATTTCAGCAAAAAAACAGGAACCGGAGTGGTTATTAGAGTGGCGGCTTAAAGCATTCCGCCATTGGTTGACATTAAAAGAGCCTAATTGGGCAAAGGTGAAATATCCGCCGATTAACTATCAGGCAATCAGCTATTATTCCGCACCGAAAGAGAAGAAGAAACTGGAAAGTTTAGATGAAGTTGATCCTGAGCTTTTGGACACCTACAATAAACTTGGCATTCCGCTTGAAGAACAAAAACTGTTAGCCGGAGTGGCTGTTGATGCCGTTTTTGACAGCGTTTCTGTCGCTACAACATTTAAAGAAGAATTGGCAAAACACGGCGTCATCTTCTGTCCTTTTTCCAAGGCAGTGCAGGACTATCCTGACTTAATAAAGAGATACTTAGGGTCGGTTGTCCCGATAACAGATAACTTTTTTGCAACTTTAAATTCTGCTGTTTTCAGCGACGGCTCTTTTGTGTATATCCCCAAAGGAGTTCGTTGCCCGATGGAGTTATCCACGTATTTTCGCATTAATGCCGCAAATACCGGGCAGTTTGAACGCACGCTCATTATTGCCGATGAAGGCAGCCATGTCAGTTATTTGGAAGGCTGTACGGCTCCCATGCGGGATGAAAACCAACTCCATGCTGCCATCGTAGAGTTAATAGCTCATAAAGATGCTCATATTAAATATTCCACAGTTCAGAACTGGTATCCCGGTGATGAAAACGGCAAAGGCGGTATTTACAATTTCGTCACCAAACGCGGAATTTGTAAGGGAGATAATTCTAAAATATCCTGGACGCAAGTTGAAACAGGGTCCGCCATCACTTGGAAATATCCCGGGGTAATCCTTAAAGGAGATAATTCCGTTGGGGAGTTTTATTCCGTAGCATTGACCAATAATTACCAGCAGGCAGATACCGGAACGAAAATGATTCACATCGGGAAAAACACTAAAAGCACAATCGTGTCTAAGGGAATTTCTGCCGGCAAAGGACAACAAACCTACCGCGGATTAGTGCAGATTAACAAGAATGCCGAGAAGGCAAGGAATTATTCTCAATGCGATTCTATTCTGATCGGAGACAAGTGCGGTGCACATACGTTTCCGTATATCGATGTGCGAAATCCATCTGCCCAAATGGAGCACGAAGCCACCACGTCTAACATCGGGGAAGATCAAATATTTTACTGCAACCAGCGTGGACTATCCGCGGAAGATGCTGTATCGATGATCGTAAACGGATTCTGTAAAGAGGTGTTTGCCGAACTTCCGATGGAATTTGCCGTCGAAGCAACAAAACTGATGGAAGTCAGCCTCGAAGGGAGTGTGGGATAATGCTCGTTAAACGTAAATATGTAAAACGTAATAAGAGCGATAAAATAAAACATAATATTACGTTTTACGCCGACAAGTCGGGACAGGCAGTTTTAAATAATTACGTTTTTTTCTACAACTCCACCACTCCATTACTCCATTAATCCACAACTCCAATAATTACTATGTTAAAAATAAAAAACTTACATGCCGGAATTGACGGCAAAGAAATCCTAAAAGGAATTTCCCTTTCTATAAACCCCGGTGAAATGCATGCTATCATGGGACGTAACGGTTCCGGGAAAAGCACGTTGGCGAATGTCATTTCCGGGAAGCCTAACTATGAAGTGTTTAGTGGTGAAGTTCTGTTCAACGGAGAGAACCTGTTAGACTTATCTCCGGAAGCCAGATCCTTAGCAGGGATTTTTATGTCCTTTCAATACCCTGTGGTAATTCCGGGTGTGAACAATACGTACTTTCTAAAAGCGGCATTAAATGCACAATTGAAACACCACGGAAAAGAAGAACTGGATGCCATTGACTTTCTGGAACTTATCCGTGAAAAAATAAAATTGCTGGAGATGGACGAAAAATATCTCCAGCGTGCCGTAAATGACGGATTTTCAGGCGGTGAAAAAAAGCGAAATGAAATGCTGCAAATGGTCATGCTTGAACCGACGCTTGCGATTTTGGACGAAACTGATTCGGGATTGGATATCGACGCCTTAAAAATCGTTGCTAACGGTGTAAATAATTATCGTAATTCTGAGAGATCGTTTTTGGTCATTACACATTATCAACGTCTTTTGAAATACATCGTGCCTGATTTAGTACATGTGTTAATTGATGGAAGAATTGTAAAATCCGGGGGAAAAGAGTTAGCATTAACACTAGAAGAAAAAGGATACAGTTGGCTTGAAAAATAACGATAATATGATGCATCTTCGTTTGCAATTGAATGACCTCTTAAACAGGATGCCGGATAAACCCGCGAAACAAAGTCGGGTTGCATTTGACGCTTTCAGAAACACAGGATTTCCAACAACAAAATGGGAAGATTGGCGTTTTACTTCAGTTTCTGACTTGCAAAGAGCAGATTGGCGACTTTCTCTACCAAGCGATCTGCCTTCAGATTTATCAGGTATTTCAACCGATACCGGAATTACGCCTTATTCAATTAATTTTATCAACGGGCATTTTCAGCCACACCTTTCCTTCCTTCCGCCTGAGGTTGAAATCTTTAATTTAACTGATTTTTACAATAATAATTCACTCCCTATTTTTGACGTGCAACACAAACATGATCCCTTCTACTTGTTGAATACCGCACTTTTTGACAGTGGACAAGCAATTATCATCCCGGATAATACTACTATAGAAAAACCAATAGATATTAACTATATCAAAACCGGTTTCACCGATTTAATTATGTTTCAACCAAGAACGATAATTCAAGTCGGAAGTGGAAGTGAAGTCTCAATTATTGAGAGTCACGTCGGAGATAACAATCTTGCTTATTTTACAAACAATCGTTCTGAAATTCAAGTCGGCACAAAAAGTCGGCTAAACTATTTATCTTTCCAAGAAGATTCTTTGCAAGCCTATCATATCCATTCTGTGGTGATAGATCAAGAACGTAATTCCCTGGTAAGTGCCGGCTTCTTTAATATAGGGAGTCTGCTCAGCTGCAATAATGTTCTTACTCATTTAAACGGTGAAGGAGCTGAACTGAATATGTTTGGATTAAGTCAATCTGCAAATGTTCAGCATATGGACATACAATCAATTGTATACCATAATTCGCCGAATTGCTCCAGCACGCAGCTCTTTAAGAATATCTTAAGTGGTCGATCTAAAGGTGTGTTTAAGGGGCAGGTCATTGTTTCAAAGGATGCACAAAAAACCGATGCACGCCAGTCTAATAAAAACATTCTTCTCTCCAACGATGCTCGTATGAATTCCGATCCGCAACTTGAGATTTATGCTGATGATGTGAAATGTTCTCACGGGTCTACAACCGGAGCGATGGACGAAGATGCTATCTTTTACTTGCGTTCACGCGGATTGGATTTATTTGAAGCAAAATCATTGTTAATTGATGGATTCGCCGGAGAGATCATTCATAAAATCTCCGACAAAAATATCAGAAAAATAATCACTCAAAAAATACGTAATTTAAAAATCTAACTATGGACGATTTCAGAGATTTGTATCAACAGGTGATTTTAGATCACAATCAGAATCCGCGTCACTTTCACAGCATGGATAATGCCACCCACGAAGCCGATGGACATAATCCCCTTTGCGGTGATCAAATCAAAGTTTATCTCTTTGTCGAAGATAATTTGATTAAGGATATTAGTTTTGAAGGTTCCGGCTGTGCAATATCCAAAGCGTCTTCTTCGTTGATGACGACCACATTAATCGGAAAAACTACCGACGAAGCCACCAAACTTTTTGAGGAGTATCAAACGCTCATAACAACCGGAAAAGGAGACACCAAAACCCTTGGCAAACTTGCTGTCATGAGCGGTGTGCATAAATTCCCGGCACGCGTAAAATGTGCTATTCTCTCCTGGCACACGTTGAAAAACGCTTTAAATAATAAAAACGAAACTGCTATTACCGAATGATGACGCAATCAGATATTATCAAATTATTCCGTGATGTGAACGCATTCGCTGTTCCCTCCGGTGAGCAAATTATTCTAAAAAAAGGTGAATTAGTTCGAATTACGCAGGCACTTGGCGGTTCTTACACGCTGAGTATACACGGGAATTTAGTCCAAATCGCTGGTGAAGATGCCGATGCTATCGGACGAGAACCCCAACGTTCTCAATTTGGCGATCTCGGTAAATCAACATCACCGATTAACAAAGAATTGGTCATGAATCAACTCAAATCCTGTTATGATCCGGAAATTCCGATTAATATCGTTGACCTTGGACTCATTTATGATTGTCACCTCACCAAAAGTGTCGCGGACGAAGGTACGGATGTTCATATCAAGATGACACTGACTGCTCCCGGCTGCGGTATGGGCGGAGTTATTGCCGCGGATGCTGAACGTAAAGTGCGGGCAATTCCGGGTGTGAAAGACGTTAAAGTTGAACTTGTTTGGGAACCGTTGTGGAATCGCGATATGATGACAGAAGCTGCCCGCCTTCAATTGGGGTTAATGTGATAAAGTGTTAGGGTGTTAAAGAGAGAGAGTAAATCATGCTGAAAAATATTAGAAACGATTTCCCACTTTTGTCCTCCACAAACCGTGCTAAACCGCTGGTGTATTTGGATAGCGCTGCAACGACTCAAAAACCGCGACAAGTCATAGATGCCGTCTCATCATTCTACGAATCAAATAATGCTAATGTACATCGTGGAATATATCAACTGAGTGAACAAGCAACGAAATCCTATGAAAATGTCCGTAAATCGGTTGCGGATTTTATTGGTACAGCCGACCCACGCTCCATTATTTTTACAAGCGGGACTACGGAATCAATTAATTTAGTAGCGTATGCCTGGGGAAGGAAAAATCTAAAACCCAGGGATGAAATTCTTATTACAGAGATGGAACATCATAGCAATATTGTTCCGTGGCAGCTTACCACACGTGAAACCGGAGCGAACTTAAGATACATCCCTATCCTGAAAAACGGAACGCTGGATTTGAGTGATCCTGAAAAGTATTTTACGAAAAAAACAAAATTGGTTAGCATCATTCATCAATCGAATGTGTTCGGGACAATTAATCCTGTTAAACAAATTATTGACTACGCAAAATCCGTTGGTGCAATTACGATAGTTGATGCCGCACAAAGTGTTCCTCATGCTAACATTAACGTAGAGGAGTTAGGTTGTGATTTTCTTGCATTTTCCGGACATAAAATGTTAGCACCGACAGGTATCGGAGTTTTATACGGTAAAACAAAAATATTGGAAGAAATGATCCCGTTTCTAGGCGGCGGTGAAATGATTAGCTCTGTTTCAATGGAATCCGCAACATGGAATGAGATTCCGTACAAATTTGAAGCGGGTACACCAAAAATTGCTCAGGTGATTGGTTTAGGAGCAGCTATTGAATACCTTAACAAAATCGGGATGGATGATGTACAAAAACACGGTCAAGATTTACTAAAATATGCTCTGATATCTTTATCAAACATTCCGGAACTAACAATATATGGTGATTCAACAAACCGTGGTGCCGTGATTAGTTTTAATGTTGATAATGTCCATCCGCATGATCTTGCACAATTTTTGGATCAAGACGGTATTGCGGTTCGTGCAGGGCATCACTGCGCACAGCCCATCATGACAAAATTAGGATTAAGTTCCACTACCCGCGCCAGTTTCTATCTCTACAATACTAAAAAGGAAATTGATGCTCTTTGTGAAAGCATTGTTAAAACAAAAAATATATTTTCCATTTAAATCCGTTTATTCTGCGTCATCCATGCTATATCTAATTTTTAATTCTTAAATCTTAATTCTTAAAATATATAATTCGTAATTTCCCATATGCGTCTGCTGAACAGATATATCCAAAAAGAGCTGTATTTCCCGTTTATCTTCTCTTTGCTGATTATTATTTTTGTGTTATTTGTCCAGTTTTTACTCAGAGCTATTGACCGTTTCCTCGGAAAGGGGCTAGATGTCCTTACCATCTTAGAGTATCTTCTGTTAAATCTTGGCTGGATTGTCGCTTTAGCTGTACCCATGGCTGTCCTAATAGCAACACTCATGACATTTGGCCGTATGTCTGAAGATAATGAAATCAACGCCATGAGATCGTCCGGCATCAGCTTTCTGACGATTATACGTCCGGCCCTTATCTTTGGAGTTTCCGTTGCGCTCATGCTGGTGTATTTTAACAATTTCATTTTACCGGAGATGAATTTTAGGGCGAGAATTTTATCCGGTGATATTTATCGAAAACGCCCCGGATTGAATATTGAACCCGGACATTTCATTAACGATCTCCCTGATTACAGCATGATTATTCGGGAAAAAGAAAATGAAATCATGAAGGATGTACGAATTTTCAGCAAGGCAAATCATAGCGAATCGCAGACCAGTATTCATGCTGAGAGCGGTCAACTTTCCACCATGGATGATGCCATCGTCCTTACGCTTTTTAATGGAGAAATTCACGAACTCGATCTCAAAGATTTTGGAAATTACCGCCGCATTGAATTTGAACGCCACCGGATTATCCTCCCAGCCGATGACCTTATTTTAAATCGCAGAGATTCTTCTAACCGTACTGACCGTGAAATGACAATTCCCATGATGATGGCGAAACGTAAGTCTTATCAAAAACGGCTGCAAAATGTTCAAGCAAGAATGATGAAATCATTTAAGCGTGTTATCGGCGATTCAACTAAGCTGGGGTCACTTCCACTGGCATTAAGTATTATTGACACATCCCGAACGATGATTGAAAATGACACAACGTTGAGCGTTAGCCAAAAACGAACGAAAAAACGGAAATTAAAGACACTGGAACGACAGCTGAAAAACGAGTTCAACCTCATGAACAGTTACATGAAAAGCCAAAATAAATATGAAGTGGAAATCCACAAGAAATTCTCTCTTCCTTTTGCATGCATTTTATTTGTGTTGGTAGGCACTTCACTTGGCGTCTTAGCAAAAAAAGGGGGATTCGTTATCGGGACGAGCTTGAGTTTCGGATTTTTCCTTGTATACTATATTTTATTGATCAGCGGTGAAGATATGGCCGATAGAAACCTTGTAAGCCCTGCCGTCGGACTTTGGACTCCAAATCTTATTTTACTAATCGCAGCATTATACCTTACACTTCACACCGTACGCGAACGTACTCCCTTCCAAATTCCTTGGCCAAAGTTTCTTAGTAAAAAATCTAATCCCGAAGAATCGGATGAAACTCATAAATCATGATTCCATCAAATTTGGGTTTAATGCCTGAAAAATAATACTCCATAAAGTTTTGTTTGACAGTCTCTCCGGCAGATTGAGAGGCATGGAGTAAATATTTTTTATCCAGAATAATACCTTCATGAGCAATGATGACACCCATTTTGAAATATGCATTTTTTACAAAAGCGACTCCGCAAATTTCAGGGATATTTTCCAACAATGCCTGATCTAACCTGTCACTTGGGATATATCGAACTTCCATGGCTTTTTCCCAATCTAATTCTAATAATTCCTCACCGTTATTTTTCTTGTTTAACGTGACTTTTGCGGTCTTCAGTTCGCTATTTTTCATCAACAAATCTGTTATATTCTCTGTAACAGGATTGGCCGTGATACGGTCGGATGTAAAATGCCACCTTGTCTTGTACGAAGGCTGATGATCTTTATAATGCAAATAAATCATATTCTCTCGCGCTTTTTCCCATGAGTTACTCTCAGCCAAGGCAAGGCTGGTGAGCACGTGGGCTGTGCAATCTGAAACATCCAGACGAATAATCGGGTCGGCGTCAGGCTCTTGCTCTTCACCTAGCTTGAAAATTTCATAGGGCGTCCCGATCCGCCAAACAGCAATGGCTTTTAATCGTTCACGAAAATCAGGGTAACGTACCGAAAATCTCCTTAGCATTTCCGATGCTTCGCTTTCTGTCAACTTCCATGGTTTTGGAAGGGATTCAATCCACCAACGATCCCGCAGCTTTAATTTTTTGTTCGGCTCCGTATATCCTAAGGATTCATAAACCGCTGAGTGAATTCGCTGACGCCAATCATAATAATGCGGTGATTTCGTTTCACGCTTCGGGTGAACAGCGTTTGTCAGTAAAATCACAAAAATATCATTCATAGGGTCAATCCACAGCGAGGTACCGGTAAATCCGGTGTGCCCATAACTTTCGGAGCTTAGATACACGCCACCGGATGCCTTCCCGGATGGACTGTCCCACCCCAGACAACGGGAGCTACCTTCTACAACATTCGCTCTTTTTGTAAATAATTCTACTGTTGCTTCATCAAAAATACGATTACTGTTATAGATTCCTTTATTCAGCATCATTTGTGAAAATATTGCTAAATCACCGGCTGTTGAAAATAGTCCGGCATGCCCGGCCACTCCACCGATACTGCGAGCGTTTTCATCATGAACATGACCATGTACATATCCCCGTTCTTCAAGACAGTATTCGGTTGGAACAATGCGGTCTAAATATTCTTCCGATGGGTTGTACATTGAAGAAGTCATATTCAGCGGATCAAACACCGATTTTTTAAGATAGTCATCCATTGAATTACCAACAATTTTTTCGATTACTTTTCCAAGCGTGATTAAACCGACATCTGAATAGACTGTATTTTCTCTGACCGAATATTCCAACTCGGTTCTTAATATGCTATCAATCCGCGCATCAATTCCATCCCTCATCTTGAAATAATGTTTGAATGGCGGCAATCCGGAAGTATGAGTGATCAAATGACGAATCGTCACCGAGGATTTATCCGTTTTTATTCCGCGAAACGTTGGTAAATATGTACTGACATTTTCATCTAAGTCCAATCTTCCCTCTTCGGTCAGTTTCATTACGGCAGAGGTTGTACCGATCACTTTGGTGATGGATGCCAAATCAAAAATATCATCTGTTCGGTTTTGGTGTTTTCCTTCAATCGTGTGATGCCCAAATGCTTTATGAAAAAATATTTTTCCGTCTTTTGCTGCTAAAAGTACACCTCCGGGCCAGGCAGAATCCTGTAGCGCTTCCGTCAGTATTTTTTCCAGCGATTCAGTCTTAGCACCAACTTCTGTTGGTAAAACCGACAAAAGTTCATGTTCTGAATGTCCGATTGCCAGTCCAAGAAGTAATAAGATAATACGCTTTGATAAGTACTTAATCATGGTAGTAAGTTTACGGAAAATTACTGTGTCAGAATTAGTAGTATTTTTTCATTTTGGAGTGGATTGACTGAGTGCTCGCATTCCGTATTTGCGGGGTCAATCAAATGCCGACACAGTCGGCATACTCCATAATATTATTGACTGAAGAACGCCTTTAGCTGTAAAATTTGGGCATTAGTTTGATGATTTAACTAAAGATATGATTACATCAAAAGACATATTAAAATTACTTCTTTACTCCATTCTCGGGCTGTTCTTCCTGGATGGCTGCGCGCATGTCATCACCGTTCAAAACGGGTACGATTACGCATCCATGGACCGCCTAACCAAGAAAGTCCATAATAAAGCAGAACGATTTATTACAAAAGCCCAATCCGGTGATTTTTCTTATATGCTTCATGAAGGGACTAAAATCGTATCTGTTGAAGTTGATAAAACCTCCAAAACGATCGTTATCGATTTCAGCCCGGAATTCGCCTTTATGCCGATGCGATTATACACTGAGAAAAGTATCTATTTAAGTATGCGTTCAGCTCTTGGCTGGCGGTTTAGAAACTATACACTTACTTTACGCTCTTTGCATCGTCCCATCCATGAACTGATACCAAATTATTATCGCGGTGAATTTCAGGACAAGACTCGTATCCCGCTGAAAATGCCTACAACTGCGGCACATGTAACGAAGACCAGCATCCCGTTTGAAATCACAGCCGGACTAAGCGATAACCATCTGGCGGTTTGGCATAGCCACGGTTGGTATTACAATAACGAGACCGACCGATGGGAATGGATGCGACCTCGCCTTTTTCAGACAGTAGAAGATTTGCTACCAATGTCTTTTACTATCCCCTACCTTTTTCCGATGCTCGAAAATTCCGGTGCAAACCTCTATATTCCCAAAGAACGTGACCCGCAAACAAATGAAGTCATTTGCGACAACGACTCACCAGATTCTACAACTGTCGAAACCGGAGATTGGCAAACGGCTGAAACTCCGGGATTTGCCATTGGATTGCCACCCTACGGAATCGGAGACAATCCTTTTCGACAAGGCAGTTTTCGATTTACGACGACAGACTCGGTCGCAACCGCTTCTGTAACATGGATACCGGAAATTACCAAAACCGGTGAATACGCTGTCTATATTTCCTACGGAAAGCTGGCTTCCGCTGTAAGCGATGCAAAATACACCGTTCATCATGCAGGAGGGGCTACAACATTTTTAGTAAACCAGCAATTGGGTTATGAAACCTGGGTGTATCTTGGTACATTCAAATTCATCAAAGATAAAACATGCTCGGTAGTTCTGTCAAATCAAAGCAAATCGTCGGGGAGGTCCATCTCTGCTGATGCCGTGCGGTTCGGTGGCGGGATGGGCAATATCATCCGTGGCGGTAAAACCGGAAAACGCCCCCGCTTTCTTGAAAGTGCGCGTTACTATTTGCAGTACGCCGGGATGCCGGATTCGCTGTATAATGTGCATGCCGATACCAATGATTACAAGGACGATTATCAGCGCGGGGAATGGGTGAATTATCTTAAAGGCAACCCTTACGGACCAAATACGAATCGGGAGATCGACGGGCTGAAAATTCCGATCGATCTGGCGTTGGCGTTTCATACTGATGCCGGAATCAAAGAGAATTCCTCTATCGGAACACTTGCGATTTACCGCTTGGAAGATGAGCTGGAATCAGAATATTTCCCGGATTCAACTTCTCGAATGGCGAACCGCGATCTGGCGGATCTTGTACAAACCCAAATTGTGGATGATATTTGGAAAAAATACGACCCCAATTGGAACCGCCGAAAACTGTGGAACGCCGATTACCGTTCGGCACGGACACCTAACGTTCCAACCCTGCTGTTAGAATTGCTATCTCATCAGAATTTTTATGACATGCAATTTGCTCTCGATCCGCAGTTCCGGTTTGATGTCAGCCGCAGTATTTATAAGGGCATCTTAAAATATCTTACAAATCAGAAAAATCGTGATTACGTTGTTCATCCACTGCCGGTGAATCATTTTGCCGCAGAATTTGTTGACGCCATTAAAGTCAGGCTATCATGGAAGCCGGTTTTCGATCCGCTGGAACCAACCGCCGTTCCTGAAAAATATATTGTCTATACCCGAATCGCTGACGGCGGATTTGATAATGGAACCGTTGTTGATACTTCCGGTTCGATCATCCTAACCATAAAGCCCGGAATTATTTACAGCTATAAAGTAACTGCCGTTAATACGGGCGGAGAGAGTTTTCCATCAGAGATTCTGTCGGTTTACAGGGATGTTAAAAACCCAAAAACGGTGCTAATTGTCAATGGATTTGACCGCGTTTCCGGTCCGGCTATCGTAGATGAAAACGGGCATAGGGGATTCGCAAATATTATCGATGAGGGTGTGTCGTATAAATATGACCTGAATTTCACCGGTGCACAGTTTGATTTCACCCCGGAATCACAATGGACGACCAACGATTTGCCGGGGCACGGCGCCAGCCATGCCGACCTTGAAACAAAAATCATCCCCGGTAATACATTTGACTTCCCGTACATCCACGGTGTTTCTATCAAAAACGCAGGATATTCATTTGTCTCCGTCAGTGATGAAGTTGCCGAAGACAGTCTTTTCAATCTCTCCAAATACAGTATGGTGGATTTTATTTTAGGTGAGGAAAAATCTACTACCACTTTGATGGGTGATAGTTTAAACTACACTGTTTTTTCCGATGCAATGATCACTCAGATTACTGATTATTGCGGTAATGGTGGAAATCTGTTCGTTTCCGGAGCGCATATCGGGACCGATCTTTTCAGCGGAAAATCAGAAAGTCACCCGGATATACGTTTTGCCCGTGATGTGTTAATATTCAATTGGGCAACCGACCATGCTTCACAATCGGGGACTGTCTTTTCAACCGATGTTATTCCTGAACTTGAGCAGATATCCTTTAATCAAAACTTTCACCCTTCCGTTTACAAAGTCGAATCCCCTGATGCGCTGGACCCTATCCCGGGCATGTCTTCTTCCCTGCTGCGATATGGCGATAATCATTTTAGCGCCGGAACCTATTACAACGGCAATTATCGAGCAGTTGTGCTGGGCTTCCCGTTTGAGACGATTATTGACCAAGTGAAAAGAGATACGCTGATGAAGGCGGTGTTAGAAGCTTTTAGTCAATAAACATAATGCGGTAGGTATTAATCAGTGAATTGACAAATGTTAACTTCCGCAAAGTTCACCTAAGCTCTACCGCCAATCTCTAATATTTTGCTCACTCCTCCACTTCTTAAAGACCGAAGCATTAGCCCCAATCTCCCGACTTTTCACTTTATACCCCGTACAAAACACGGGATCTCAGCTACACTTCGACTTTCTACTCATTACTCAATCGTACAAATAATATTTTTTTGACAACTCTCTGAAAGCTTTTACGTCTTTTTGGAGATAGTTCTTAATATCTTCGTAGCGATAATTCTCACTGAATAATTCCCGGATTTTGGAAGTTCCCACTACCTTGTCAAACATCGCCAAACGGGTTTCATCAGCAATCTCAAACGGTTTTTTGTTCGGATAATGTTTATTGTGAGCTTCCATAAATAAAAACTGAATACTCATCAAATCAATATCAGACGGATCGTCCAAATGGATTTGAACGCCACCCAGATATTCGTTTTTTCCCAGCGCATAATAAGGTTTGTAAGAAACCGGACGGATTTTCACTCCCTGCAATCCTAATGAATTCAATTCATCAGTAATGATAGTTCCGTCAATCCAGGGAGCGCCAATCATACGAAACGGCAGAGTGTAGCCAACTCCGATTGAGAATACGCCTAATTCCCCCAAAATACCGGTACTGACGTAATAAAGTGGTGTATCCTCATGCGGGATATGTGGAGAAGTCGGTACCCAAGGCAATTCTGTTTCTTCAAATGTCATCGATCGGTTCCAGCCTTTCATCGGGATTACTGTAAGTTGGCAGGATACACTGCCGGCTAACATTCCTTCATCGTTCAACATGGATGCCAATTCTCCTACCGTTAAGCCGTGTACATACGGAATGGCAAACTGACTCACAAAGGAACGATATTGATCTTCGATGATATTACCTTCGATATGGTTTCCGCCCAGCGGATTGGGTCTGTCCAGCACTACCATCTCAATCCCGTTTTCGGCGGCGGCTTCCATCGCAAGTCCCATGGTGCTGATGTAAGTATATGAACGGGCTCCGATATCTTGAATATCAAATATCAGTACATCAATGTCTTTCAGCATTTCTGAGGTGGGTTTTCGTGTTTTACCATAGAGCGGATACACCGGAAGGTTTGTTTTAGCATCTGTGAAATAACTTATATGTTCACCGGCAGTCCTATCTCCTCGCACACCGTGTTCAGGTCCGTATAAAGCTGTAAGTTTGACGTATGGAGATTCATTTAACAGATCGATGGTTGAAACAAAATCACGGTTGATGCCGGTAGCATTTGTGATGAGCCCGACCTTTTTGTCTTTTAAAATATCAAAATTGTTCTCAGTTAGGACTTCAATCCCGGTTTTTACGACTTGTTCTTTTTCTTTTACGACTTCTGTTTTTATTCTGATCTTTGGCAGATGTGAGCAGCCGGGAAGCAGCAGAAATACAACTACAATAAAAATTGATAATAAAGTGGTCTTGGTTCTCATGAATCGCTTTCTTTTAAGTTTTTTCCGATGGGAAATTACTTAAATTCGGAGTACACATATAGAATAATATTTTAGTAACTTTTCGGTCTTATAAACAAAGGAATCTATCCCTAATCACTTAGAAAGGTTTTATGCAAGTTAATACCACTGTCATTTTCCACATTTCGGAAGTGGAAACCAAATCCGATGATGAACTACAAAATCTCATTAATAAATTTAATTCCATTTACCACTCTAGCCATTTAATTGCAATCGCTGATGCGAATCCGATAAGCTTGTCGGCTAAGTTTGATGAGATACTTACCATTATCTCTGCTAAAAACGCTACTTTTCCCGAGCAATGGAATTCAGCTCTTTCAAAAGTACACACTGAGACTGTCCTCTATATTGATAATAGACATGCGCCTGTCATTCCTGCCGATTCTGTGTTAAATATATTTCATCTGGCTAAAGAACGAAATGATAATGCCGGAATGATCTACGGAGACTATTCAATCAACACCGATGATGAAGAACAGGAAATCCATTTACTCCCCCACCATCCTGGGCGACTGCGTGATAATCAGGATTACGGGAAAATGTTTTACTTTGATACTGCAGCGGTGAAAAAGATTGGCGGCATGGATATAGACTTAGCTTACAATCATTTATATGATTTGAGATTAAAATTAGCCGAACAAACTGAATTAATCCGTGTGGCAAATAAATATAGCGGGAGTCTTTACACAGTTTATTCAGGAAAGGATAAAGCTAACGTTTTCGATTATTTGTTAGCGGGAAAAGAGCAACAGTTAGAAGCAGAAAATACACTGACAAACCATTTAGAAAGAATTGGGGCGAAACTTTATCCTAATCAAGGATTCAAAACCGCTCCGAAAGGAGATTTTTCTCTTACGGCTTCTGTTATCATCCCGGTTAACAACCGCCCCGAATTTATCGGCACTGCAATTGAGAGTGTGCAAAACCAAAGTATTTCTGAAATCGAAGTGCTCGTTGTCGTCAACGGCGGCAAAGATGATCCGACTATCCCGGCAGTAAAAGAGTATTTATCCGGTGGAAATAAATATGACAGCAATAAACCAGAAGTGCGTTTACTAATAACGGACATTAATAATATTGGCTTCTGTTTAAATTATGGTGCAACAAATGCCAATGGTAAATATTATGTTCAACTTGATTCGGATGACCGATTGAAAGCAAATGCCGTCGAATCCATTGTAAAAGTGTTTGATTCAGATCCTACCGTCGGAATGGTTATTGGTTCTTACGATGTGTGGGAGAAAAAAGGTTCAGGAGAGTTGGTGCGCATGGATGAAATTCCTGTCGTAACGCATGATGAATGGACAGACGACAATGGGCGGAACAATTTATTACGTATAAACGGAGCCGGTGCACCACGTTCGATCCCGATTGCGCTCATCAAATCCATCGGTTGGTTTGGAATAAATGACGATCCGTATGCGTTGAATTATGGCGAGGATTATGATATGGTATTGCGTATTAGTGAGCAGTATAAAATCGGACGAATATATTCCCCGATTTATGAAGTTATTCGTCATTCCGGCGGGACCGACCATGCTATTAATCAAGCAGTTGTTGACAGAAATGACGAAGCTAAAGACTGGATGCGGCTAGAAGCATTACAACGCCGGCAAAATGCGTAAAACGTAATTATTTAAAACGTAACAAAAAAAACACTTCGAAATATTGAAGCACAAATATAATCAAAAAATATCCTCTGTGAACTCTGAGTCTCAGCGGCAAAATAAAAATGTAATAATTATCGGTATTGATGGCGGTGCTACTAAGGTCAGTGCTTATGTCATCGAAAAACACAATGACAATTCATTTAAACTTGGCGATGTGCATTCTCTAAAGTCTTATCATGAGTATCCGGACTTTGATCCTAATTTTTCCCCGGTAGATATCCAAACACAGTTAGCTGAACTGAATAATAACAAAATTCAACCCATACTTTCTGAGATCAAACAAGAAAAAGCTTACTTGGTCGCTTATGCCGATGTGATCAGTGAAGTAAGCACAAAAAGTCAAGCGAATACTTATCTTATCGGTATCGGAATGCCGGGATTAAAAACTCACGATAAACGTGGGATTGTCGCCATGGCAAACGGTCCTAGAATGCTTGATTTTGCGACCAAACTTGAACGCCTGCTAGACCAACGTGGAATTCGACTATTCTCCCCTATTACACACTTAGGCAGCGATGCAGATTATTGCGGCATCGGAGAAGAATACGCGTCAAATGGTCTCTTCCGTGATGTAAATAATGCTTATTATTTAGGCGGGGGTACAGGCGTAGCCGATGCATTGAAATTGAACAATGAACTTCTTCCCTTTGATAAGGCGAAATTTTGGATTGCCAAAACGTGGGAAATGAAAAATAATCGTGCTGTTTCGTTAGAGAATTATGCGTCTGCCGGCGGAATCCAAACGATTTACAGTCAGTATTCAGAGATTACCATTGAAGAACTCAATAAAAGCAAAATATATCCGAATCGGATTTTAGAGCTTGCACTGCAAAAAGATACCAACGCGATCAAAACTTATCGGGATGTTAGTAAGAACCTTGCTCATTTAATTTATGAAAGAATTACTACTGTTTATTGCGGGTGGCAGTCATTATTTGAATTTGTCAATCCAAATAGAGGATCTTTAGAAAAAGCACACCCTTACTTTGGTACTTTACTTGATCGCATTATTATCGGACAGCGTCTGGGTGATTTGCTTTTCCAGTCAAAAGACACTGATATTCTCTGGAAACCGTTTCTTTCGGAACTTACCAAGCTGATTACACACTCAGATATTCTCCCCGAAGGTGCTAAGTCACATTACGTTTGTAACACTAATTTTGATTCTAACATTTTACAGATATCTAAATTGCGTGAAGCCCCAATTCTCGGCGCCGGAGCAGATGCGTATTTTAATTTGGGTCGGGAGTCAATTCACTCCAAAACAGAGCCAAGTATTAAGGTCGGAGTCATACTCCCGGAGGATAATCAAACTTCCATTCAGCTATCATTCTCTTGCCCGGACAAATATCTTGTTGAAAACCATAAGAACTTTACTCTTCCAAAAACGATTACCCTGACACCGGATGATAACAAAATACGAATTGGTTCGTTATGTGAAGACACAATTATACTCCGCCGCACCGCCGGAAATGATGATTATTCTGACTTCGTTTCTGTTAACCCGGTCATAGCCGGTCGAGGATTCCACTGGCAGAAAAATATTTCCGTTCAATACCCGGGTGACCTCGAAATAATGGTGAGAAACGGAGCAATCCTTATCATTAATCATATTCCTGCAGAACAATATCTAATGTGTGTTGCGACGTCTGAGATGAGTGCTACATGCCCTCCCTCATTGACAGAATCCCAAACGATTGTCGCCCGATCATGGCTACTTGCGGCTGCTGAAAAAAAACATGCTGACTTGGGTATCGATGTTTGCAATGATGATTGCTGTCAGCGTTATCAGGGAGCCGGAAACCTGTCAGAACATTCTGTGGCAGCATCAAAAGCAACTTATGGTCAAGTGCTTATGTTTGCGGATAAAATTTGTGATGCACGGTATTCAAAATCTTGTGGAGGAATGACGGAATCCTATGAAAATGTCTGGGACGGAAAACCACATCCTTATTTACAAAACCGGCTGGACATGCCTAAACAAACAGATTGGAAGAAGCTACCTCTCACCGAAGAATCTAATGCAGAAAAGTGGATTCATTCCACACCACCTGCATTTTGCAGTTCTCACACTGTGCCTGAATCAAATCTGAAGGACTACATCGGAAATGTGGACGAGTCCGGGACATACTATCGCTGGAATTTGACATACACACAAGCTGAACTCACAAATCTATTCAACGATAAACTTGCAATTTCAGCAAAAAACATTTTAGATATTATTCCACTGAAACGTGGAGGTTCTTCAAGACTAATCTCCATCAATATCCTCTACTTGGATAATCAAGAACGCAAAATGCATTTATTGGTTAATACTGAATATGAAATCCGCCGGATTCTTCATTCCGGATTTTTATACAGTTCAGCCATTTTCATCGAAAAAGAAAATGATAAGAATGGAACTCCATCTGCTTTCAAAATTATTGGAGCCGGTTGGGGACATGGAGTCGGTCTTTGTCAAATCGGTGCCCTCGGGATGGCATTAAAACATTATTCAACAAAATCAATATTGCAGCACTATTATCCCGGGGCTGAATTACACAAGATTTACTAAGAAAGGAAAAACAAATGGATCTACAATTTATTGACTGGGCAATAATTATCACCTACATTTTATTTTCTTTGGGTGTTGGTATTTACTTTGCACGTCGAGCAGGGAAAAACACTTCAGAGTTCTTCTTGGCCGGAAGAACACTCCCGTGGTGGGTCGTTGGGACATCCATGGTAGCCACAACATTTGCTGCCGATACCCCGCTGGCAATTACGGAGTTTATCCGAGGTCCGGGAATTTGGCAAAACTGGTTTTGGTGGAATCAGATTTTGGTAGGATTGTTGGGTGTTTTCCTTTTTTCAAGATTATGGCGGCGCGCAAGGGTACTAACTGATAACGAACTGTTAGAAATTCGTTACAGCGGAAAGCCGGCAGCAATCCTACGTGGATTTAAAGCAACGTATTTTGCCTTATTATACAATTTCATTGTTATGGGATGGGTCATCAACGCAATGGCTTCTGTTGTGGCCGTCATGCTCAACATTGACCGCTGGACGGCTGTATGGATTTTGGTCACCGTTGCCCTTATTTATGCACTATTATCCGGATTTTGGGGCGTTGTCATTACGGATTTAGTCCAATTTGCAATTGCGATGATTGGGTCTGTTGCTCTTGCTGTCATTGCTGTAGATGCCTTTGGAGGTATGGAAGCAATCATTAGTAAAATTAATAATCTTTCATTAAGTGGAGAAGCATCTGTCACTGAAAACACATTAAAATTTATTCCTCCAATGCCGGACGCAGGGTTTTTTAGTCTAGCGTTCTGGGAATCTCCATTCTCCCGGTTTTTAGTTTTTATCACCATTATGTGGTGGTCAACCCATAACACGGACGGCGGTGGTTATATCATCCAAAGAATGTCTTCGGCAAAAAATGAAAAGCATGCGTTAATGGCGACGCTTTGGTTCAACCTCATGCATTATGCCTTTCGTGTTTGGCCGTGGATCGTTGTCGCAATGGTTTCAATTGTCGCATTTCCGATTATTCCGGAATCCTTCGCCGAATTAGGGTCCAAAGCCGGGTATCCGCTTGTCATGCAAACAGTTTTAGGTGCCGGTATGAAAGGACTTTTGGTCGTGTCATTCCTTGCCGCCTTTATGTCAACTATCGATACGCATCTTAATTGGGGAACGTCTTATTTAATCAACGATGTATACAAACGTTTCTTTAAGCCGGAAAATCACTTCTCTTCGGACGCACAAGCTCAAAAACATTATGTCGTTGTTAGTCGGCTTATCACCGTCGGAATGATGTTGTTTGCTGCGTTTTTTGCAATGAAAATGCAAAGCGTCTCGAAAGCATGGGAGTTCATCTTTGCTATGGGTGCCGGAATTGGTCTAGTCCTTGTTCTACGCTGGTTCTGGTGGCGTATTAATGCTTGGTCAGAGATTACCGCACTCCTAACTTCCATGCTGATTACCATCGGATTAGAAGTCACAGCTGCAATCCAAACGATCCAAGCCGGCATTCCTTATACTCTTTTCGGACGTGCTCCAATACTCTTTGGACTGGAATTGCAAGTTCACCATAAATTACTAATTATTGTTCCTATTTCTGTCATTGCATGGATAAGCGTAACTTTTTTAACTAAGCCGGAAACCAACGATACACTGAACACATTTTACAAACGGGTTCAACCAGGTGGATGGTGGGGACCGATTTCTTCGCATATAGAATCAACGATGCCTTCAGTTGCTGATGGTTTTTTTGGAAACTGGGTCAGCGGACTGGCGTTAGTCTGGGGAAGCACATTTGCGATTGGTCATTTTATTTTCGGTAACTTTGGTATCGGCGTAGGACTTTCTGTAGTGGCAGTCGCAGGTTTTGTATGGATATGGAAATACAATATCTCTCTGATTGATGAAAATGAATTAGCCTGAATGATGCCCCGTAGAAAACACGGGATGCCCCGTAAGGAGGAACGACTGTACTGGGGTGACTTTTGTGGCGAATAATCCAAGTTAGAAAATGGATAAGGTTAAAGATTAGGATTGGAAGACATGGAGAAAAGGCCACGAAGAGAGTGTGTAAGTTTATCGGATTTCACAATCATTGAGTTACAAACGCCTAACACATTAACCCGCCCAAAAAACCAGCGGACACGTCTGCTCCGGGCAGGCACACGAACACTTTAACACATGAGTACTATGAAAAACAAACGTCTTATCGCTTTGGACGCCTTTCGCGGATTAACCATCGCATTAATGATATTAGTCAACACTCCTGGAAGTTGGGCATATGTTTATCCGCCTCTCCGCCACGCCAAATGGCACGGATGCACACCAACGGATCTTGTCTTTCCGTTCTTTCTGTTCATCATCGGGGTTGCCATGCGTTTTTCCTTCAAACAGTTCGATTTTACGCTCACCGGTGATGCCACTAGAAAAATTATCGGACGCACGTTCACTATTTTCATAATCGGGTTACTCCTCAACGCATTTCCTTTCATTCGTCAAGATTGGGATTGGTCGCATTTTCGAATTATGGGCGTTCTCCAACGAATTGCATTGGCATACGGAGTTGCTGCATTCTTGGCATTGATGTCCGATAATAAACGATTGCTTGCCGAGATTTCTGGATTGCTTGCCGTCTATTGGTTTATACTTTGGTTTGCCGGTGGAAACAATCCCTATGGAATGGAAACAAACTTTGCCTTGACATTTGATCGCACATTGCTGGGAGTTAATCATCTGTGGACCGGAAATGGTATCCCGTTTGATCCTGAAGGTTTATTCAGCACCATTCCCGCAATTGCCACCGTGCTAATCGGATATCATTTTGGCACTATGCTTCAAAAAAGTTCGTATTATAAAAATACCGTTAAAATGATGGTTTTTCAAGGATTTGGTTTGGTTTTATCAGGTTGGATATGGAGCTTTCTCTTTCCGTTAAACAAACAGCTTTGGACAAGTTCTTATGTTCTTTTTACGGCTGGACTGGCAGTGCTTGTACTGACCACATTCGTTTGGCTGACTGAAATACGTGGTTGGAAGAAGTTGGCTCATCCTCTAGTGATTTTCGGAACAAA
The DNA here is from genome assembly GCA_014381855.1 of Fidelibacterota bacterium. Taxonomy (GTDB): domain Bacteria; phylum Fidelibacterota; class Marinisomatia; order Marinisomatales; family JACNKV01; genus JACNKV01. Next base: position 49,259 of record JACNKV010000069.1, read on the forward strand.
TTCCATTTTCATTTTTGCCGGCTCCGCGCTTTGGGTAAAAACCATTCTTCGAACCCGTTTCACACTGGATGGGGAAACAATTTCCGGGTACACTTATCTTTTTAAAACCGTATTTCAACCGTTTGCAGGAAATATGAACGGTTCAGTTCTATTTGCGATTTTTCATGTAATTATGTGGTGGATAATCCTGTATTGGTTATATCGGAAAAAGATCTTTATCAAAATATGAAATATTCCACCAAGGCTCTAACCCGGATTATTCGCCGCAAAATGCCCCGCAAAATACGCGGGGTGTAAACAAAAGCACACAAAATTCGCAAAAGACTAATACTAAAGAAGTTAGAAGACTTTCTTGAATTATTATACGCAAAACTTAAATCCGCTCCCAAACAAAACAAGATTCCTCATTCGTACCTCATGTCGGAATGTATACTATTTTCTGTCATCCCGAACCGACACAGGAGAGTGAGGGATCTGCATTTTCAACCCCCGGTGAGGATGATTCGGAGCACCAAACTCAACTCCGGGGCAAAGACAATTTAGATTCCTCATTCGTGCCTCATTTCGGAATGACATAGTCTTTTTGTCGTTCTGACGAATAGAGATATTATGATTCTACGTAATTAAACCCGATACATTCGACTCCTGACTTCCGCATTGGGACACGCAACTAAAATATTGAATAATTTTGCCAGTGATCTATTTTCTTCATTCAGTATGAGATTTTGTACTATTATATCTTTGTTTAGTGGTGTTTCAAGTTTTATGGAATGACGAATAAACAAAAAAGATAAAAATAGTTTTTGATGAGATATTACGTTTTACATATTTACTCCGACACATCGGAGCAGGCTATTTTTTCGTCAGTTGTAGCTCAAGCATAATCGCGATTCCTGATCAAAATTATAAAGCTGGCGAATTAGGTTATTAGTTGTGGAGAAGTGATGGGGAAAATATTTGAGAAAATTGGTTCTTAACGCTGAGGTTTCCCGGTTTGTAAGGTTCAAATAGATTTACTGATGGCGTATCGATTATTTAGCTAAAGACAACACTACCGAAACAGCCAGATGATCTGAATATCCGCCCAGCAACTTGTTTCCTGCCCAAAATCGGAACGGGTAATGTGCATACTTCCCTGATTGCTGACGATACTTGGGTTTATCGTGGATTGCCATCGACCCGGACTGTACAGAAATTCCAATGCCATCCATTAGCCCGGTGCTGACAATAATTTGATCTAAGAAATAGTCGTCTCCCCGCCAGACGTAGGTACCAACTTCCGGTTTTCCAAAAAACGGTCCCATCAGATTCACCAACTGCCCGGCAGAAGCGTTTACATCCATGGTGGAATATAAAATATCCTTCACGGCAGTCTCGGTCGGGTCCTCATTAAAATCTCCCATTAACACTATTTCTGCCAGTGGATTTTCCTGAAGAATTCGGTTGATGTCTTTTCTCAGAACTCTTGCGGTTTCAGCTCTTCGCGGAATAGCTTGTTCTTTTCCACCGTAATTCGAAGGCCAATGATTTACATAGATATGTAATATCTCTTTCCCGAATTTTCCTTGTACGTACAAAATGTCTCGTGTGGGTTTCCCGTCATCAAATACGATGGTAATCGGCCGTGCGTTTAACACCGTAAATCGCTCAGGGTCATAGTATAACATATTATCAATGCCGCGGTTATCAGGGGATTCATAATGGATGATGGAATAGTTTCGTTCAGAATATCTATCGTTGAGCCATTCCAATACTTTTCGGTTTTCCACCTCACAAAGCCCAAAAATATCCGCATTCATTTCAGTCAATACTTCACTTAAGTGGTCCAACTTTAGATTTAAGATGGATTCAGAACAATCTTTTTTTCCACCGATGGCAAACTCATCATCATTTTTATCAGGATTGTCTATTAAATCGAAAAGGTTCTCCACATTCCAAAATGCCACTTTCAGCGTTTCATGCTCTTGTGAATATCCGGTTTGAATGAACACAAACCACATTAATATCATTACTTTTTTCATCTTTACATCCTCTTATTATTCTTTACGTCAGCCAAAATCAAATACTGCTCTGACTACCTGTCTGCCAATGTTTTTCAGGCAGACAGGTAGTCAATTCACTCCAAAACCATTTATCATGGAACTATTCCGAATATCCGCCGTTAAAATGGGCGTTGGGAGTGAGTGTTTGGTTTATCCCCTTAGTTAATTATTCTACTGTACCTCCTTGGTTGGCCACACTCACTCCCTTCCTTTTATCCGGCAATGAGCCTTCCCTTCTGCAGCGGATTTAATTTCTTCCATAAATTGCTCAGTATTTTCACGATGAACCTGAACATCCCATATCAGTTTTTCCTCAGAATGATCTTTCAAGATATGCCAATTATTTTTTTCAAATATTCGTGATATATTTCCGGCATATTTGTAGTCACACTCGATTTGTACGACGGTTTTCGGAATCCATGGTTTGAACTTTCCGGCCTGTATCGCCAACTCTGCAGACGTTCTGTATGCGTCGATCAATCCCCGTTTACCAAGTTTAACACCCCCAAAGTATCGAACGACAAAACAAGCAACATTCACAATATTTTTCTTCCGCAACGCCCCTAATATCGGAGAGCCGGCTAACCCGGATGGTTCTCCATCATCGGAAGAATTCTCTACCACATTTCCATTTTCATCCCGGCGATACGCCCAGGCAACATGGCGGGAATCATAGTAAGTTTTTCTGTAATATTTAAGTTCTTTGGCAACAGTATTTGCGCTATTGATGGGGATGAGTATCCCGATAAACTCCGACCGTTTTTCTTTGAAAGATGACTGACTTTTCCCCGTTGGGTGTACAATCATTTTGCACGGAAGGACAATGTCAGTGGGACGCCATCCATGGTGAAATACTCTCTAAAATGATTTTCGAGATACCGCTGATACGCCACGGGAACTAATTTGGGATAATTGCAAAACAGAGCGATGATTGGCGGGGCAGAATGCACCTGAATTATGAATTTGATTTTTAGCCCTTTACCCTGAGGGGCAGGTGGCGGATTTTGTCCGGTGGCACGCTCCAGCCAGTCGTTCAACTGCCGTGTGGAGAATTTCTGCTGTCGGTTTTGATATACATTCCAAACGGTATCCATAATTTTTGATACACGCTGTTTTGTGATTGCGGAAACAAATAACAGTGGATAATGTTCCAGAGATTTGAATTGATACACCATCTCCTCTTTAAATTCCTGCATGGTATTTGAGTCTTTTATTATCAAATCCCACTTATTGACGATAAACACCATACCTTTTTTCTTTTTTATGACGTGATCAACAATCATTTTATCCTGTTTACCCATGCCTTTTAACGCATCGATAAGCACCAGAGACACATCCGATCGTTCGATAGATTGCAGCGCACGCACATTGCTGTAAAACTCAATATTTTCCTTCACCTTAGCTTTTTTTCTCATGCCGGCTGTGTCTACAATCATCACATCTTTATTGTACCAGCGCATTCGCGTATCAATTGAATCACGGGTTGTCCCGGCAATGGGCGTAACAATCGTCTGTTCTTTTTGCAGCAATGCGTTCGTCAAAGATGATTTCCCGACATTTGGCATTCCGACCACAGCAAGATGTAGAATCTCCTCCCCACGCTCTTCCGTATCTCCGATAGTTAACTTTAATTTGTCGATAACCGCGTCCAATAAATCACCGGTTAATCGTCCGGAGAGGGCTGAAATAGGCAAGAGTGACTCGATTCCAAGTTCATAAAAATGAATCAGTTGTTCATCATGCTCAAGGGAATCACATTTATTGACGACTAAAATGTATGGTTTACCTGATTCGCGAACAAATTTAGCCAGTGCGACATCACTGGATGTTGGACGTTCTGTGCCATCCACCATAAACAGAATAAGGTTTGCTTCTTCAATCGCCATCTGAGCTTGCCTGCGGACGGCTGCGTTAAAGATATCAATATCTTCGGGAATGTACCCGCCTGTATCTACAAACGTCAGATGATGTCCCACCCAATCCATTGTGCCATAAATTCGGTCGCGGGTGATACCTTCTTGAGCATCGACAATAGCTTTTCGTGTTTTCAGTACGCGGTTAAAAAATGTGGATTTGCCTACATTCGGACGTCCGACAATGGCAATAAGTGGTTGGTTTATCATAAGTATCGTTCTGATTTCATAGTAGAATTTACGAAAAAGCCCTCCAAAGAGGGCTTTTTATTCATATAAAATATTGGTTTATTTCGGCGGGTTATTTCAATAGTAAAACTTTCTGTGTTTTAGAAAATTCTCCGGTAACAAGTTGCACAAAATACACACCACTGGAGAAGTCAGATGCATTCCATTTTACGGTGTGCGTTCCGGGCTCGGTGATGCCATCTACTAATGTCTCAACCAACCGTCCGCTGATGTCGTAAATGTGCATTATTACGGTGCTGTTTACTGATAACTGATAACTGATAACTGTTTCCGGATTAAATGGATTTGGAAATGCAGGATTAAGTGTAAAAATATTTGGTAACTTGTTAATTGATGATTCGTAGGAATTAGATAATGTTTCTCCGGGTAGAGAATACACACCGTCGTACAGTTCAACCTCCACCGTCACTCCTTCGGCGTCCGATACTGCAACATTCGACAATGTTAGTGGAATCATGGTACTAATATCTGTTAGTTGAGTAAAAGTCGTTTGTACAATACTGCCGCTCCCCGGGAAGATTGTTCCCTGTTCAAAGCTGTAAAGCAAAACCGTCACCTGTCCCGGGGCAATCACATTATAACTTAGTTCCATATCTTCGCTGCGGAGAGTTGCATTTATGGTATCAAGTGTGACAAACTCCGAGTTGAATTCTAACGTAAACTGTACACCCCCCGCAGTAAATTGATTGTAAAGATTGATACTCACTGTATCCATTCCGTTTTCGATTCTCAGAGCATTCGGAGTTTCAACAAAGAAATAACCGTTTGCCCAACTCGCGGGGATTGACAATCCCCCAACATCAGAAACAGACACGTCAGAGAGATTGAGAGGAACAACTGACGGTGGAATATAATCGAGTACGCCAAACTGTAATTCCACTACAGAGTGAACTCCGGGCAAAAGGAGTTCGCCTTCAAGCCCCAACACGATAACATTCAGTGTACCCGGTTCTGTGGTAGAAGTGTAGATATCCAAGTGCTCTGTGTGTTCTGTGAGAATCACTTGCTCTAAATATATTGGGGAGGTCGCATCATAATTCAGAGTGAACTGAAGTCCGCCAATGTTATCATCATTTGCCATGACAATAAATACCGAATTATTGCTGCTGAAACTAGTTCCGATTCCATCCTGCACCCACAGAAAATTATTCGCATGAATGTTTGCCAATAATCCCATTAAGAGGAGGAAAAACTTTATTTTGAATTTTCTAATCATGATAATTGTCCTTTAAATTTTTGATTTCTTAACAATATTTTCATCTCCAATTGTTATTTAAGGAGCATTATCTTTTGATTCTGTAAAAATTCATTCGCTTTAAACCGGACGAAATACACCCCTGAAGCCAATGATTCTCCATAAGTATTTCTTCCATCCCATTGGATGCGATGATGTCCGGCTATTTTATTCCCGTCTATCAGCGTCCGAACCTGCTGCCCCAGAATGTTGTACACATGTATTGTCACAAGGCTTACTTCCGGTAAATCAAATTCGATATTCGTCACCGGATTAAACGGATTCGGGTAATTCGGATACAAGGAATAGGTTTCCGGTACGGCATTGGTTTTTGCCGTTCTGTTTCCGTATTCGAGTACAGTTGATCTTCCGTTTGAACCCGCGACCACCGCTTGTGTCAACGATATCTTCGTGCTAACATTCTCATCACCGGTAATATTACGGAAGGGAAATATCAGATCCTCTGCTATCGGTAACGTAGAACCGCCTAAACTGTAAAACAGATAGATAACTTTTCCGGGTTGAGACGACGTGTAAAGTACATTAATGTCGTTCCAACTACCTCCATTTAATACGGGAGTATCAGGCACAAGAATCTGATGATCGTAGGTCAGTTCAACTTGCAGAGCTGAAATATCGCCATCTGCTGTAAGTGTCATAGGCAATTGAATTTCATTTTCATATATGATTGCGGTTTCGCTTAAACTTATGAGTGAATTTTCCGCTGGCGAGGTTGATGCAAGTAGTTTCCCTGAGCGGTTAAGAATATCCTGTATTATGCTGACAGCATCAGCAATATTGATAGCATAATCTCCGTTATGGTCAGCGGCATACATTTGTGCATCTGTTTCCAAATCGGAAATTTGCAAAAGGTAATTTATCAGCATCACCACATCCGATATGTTAACGTCACCATCATTATTCACGTCACCTTTTGCAATCGTAAATTCAGCCGGTGCCGTGGTCGTAAATGAATAGGTGTCCACACCTTGCTGGATTGGGTTGGCATAGACAAATAGAATCTCATCTCCTGCTGTATATGGAGATCCCCACCAGA
>JACNKV010000110.1 GCA_014381855.1 Fidelibacterota bacterium
GAATCTACTTAATTTTGTGTTGGGGGGGGTCAGCTTTACACACTACACACTTGACACGACACTAGTAACTATAGAGAAAAGCTTAGCACTCTTCAATACTGAGTTTTACCATTAACCATCAACTATACACTATTGTTATCTTTCCAGCGTATAGAACCGTGAGATATTTTCTCGTTTTACGAGGAGAAGCACTGAGTCAGTATTTTTCTCTCGTTTGAGTTCTTTGCTAAACTCTTTTTTCGAGGAGATTCTTCGAGTTCCTACTCTGGTAATCACATCGCCGGGTCGGAGACCTTCTCTGGCAGCTTTGCTCTCTGGCTCTACGTTCGTAACCACAACACCATCAACGTCATCAAGCTCATAGCGTTCTCTGTCCTCCGGAGTGATGTTTTTGACGGTCAATCCCAGCACTTCGGTTTGTGTCTGTGCTGCCAACGATTGAGCTTCATTCTCTTTCAGTTCTTCTAAAGTTACATATAAGGTCTTCGTTTTTCCGTCACGGATAATGGTCACTTCACGTCGAGTGGATGACGGCGTAGAACTGACAATATTTTTTAAGTTTGCCGGGTTCATAACCGTGCGTTCACCAAATTGGATGATGACATCACCTTCTTCCAGCCCTGCTTTTTCAGCCGGACTATCTTCTACAATACTGCTGACCAGCGCACCATCACGGGTGTCAAGATCAAGGGCTTTGGCTACGTCATCATTCACTTCTTGAATATACACACCCAGCCACGCTCGTACAACATAGCCATGTTCGATGAGGTCATTCATAACTTTCTTCACCATATTCACAGGGATGGCAAATCCAACTCCGCGGTTCGCTTTTTCATAACCACCGGTTGCAATTGCTGTGTTAATACCAACCAACTCTCCGGACATATTTAATAGCGCTCCGCCGCTGTTTCCGGGGTTGATTGCTGCATCGGTTTGAATGAAGTTTTCATAATGATCTCCGGAGAATACGTTGCTTCTGCCAAGAGCGCTGACAATTCCTGTCGTAACGGTATGGCTTAGATTTTCTGAAAACGGACTCCCGACAGCCATGACCCATTCACCGACTCTCAATTCATCTGAATCCCCAAGATTTAATGAGGTTAAATCATCTGTTTCAATTTGCAACACCGCTAAATCTGTTTTTGGATCTTTTCCGATAACCGTCGCTGAAAATATCCGTTTGTCCATTAACTTGACATTGATTTCTTCGGCTTTATCTATCACATGATTATTCGTTAGAATGTATCCTTTTTCTTTGTTGACAATGACTCCGGAACCCAAAGCCCGTCCACGATATTTTCGCTGAGGTTTATTCTTCGGGGAAAAACCAAATTGGTCAAAAGGGAAACCTCCATGGAATGACTTCATTTCCATGACGGTTTCCGTCATGATTGTTACCACAGCAGGGTTGGCTTTTTCGGCAACGTCTGCAAGTGCATCACTGAATTGTTTAACTACCGAATTTTGTGCACTTACCGTACACATAAAAATAATAGAGAATATGATGATGGTTTTTTTCATGATGTAATCCTTTCAAATTTTGATGATTTTATGCGGATGATTTTAAAAAGTTTCATGTATAAAAAAACCTTTCAAAGGTTCACAACCTTTGAAAGGTTAAAATTGCCTGAAAGTACGTTTTAAAAACTTTTTTCGAAGCTGAATATCCAACGATTGAAATCTACAGAAGGCTCATTGCTTCCCGGTTCGCTAAGCAAGAACGGCATATCCACACGAAGGACAACCGGATATCCTAAAACTGTTTTTTTAACACGCACTCCACATCCGGCATCGGCCAGGATATCACCTTCAAATTTGTTATCGCCCTCTTCCCATCGACTTCCCCAAAACATGGCTGCATCAGTGAACCCGGCCAACTCAAGGCTCACCTTTTGCACAGGGATATCTACAGTAACTTCAAATGTATTGGAAACTACACTTTCTGCCCCGGCATATCCCATCCCATAATATCCCCGAAGGTTGGCATCTCCCGGCAAGTGATAATGATTTTTCAAGTCTGTCATCCCAAAAAAGCTGGATTCATCTCTCAAAAATGCCTTTTGAAAAACGTCTCCCGAACCGGCACCTTCCACTGTAAATCGTTCTTGGGCGGGGATACCATTTTCACCAGCCCGGGATACTCCCCCTAATAGACGGTTCGAATATTCAATAATTCCCTGTGAATGCGACACCCTTAATTCTGAAGTTAATCGGCTAAACGTCCAATCGGACAATCCGCCCGGCGTGGTTGCATAACTTGTCACCCATGAATTACCGCGCATGTTTAGAGCGTATGATCCGTAAACCACGGCCACATTACCGGCATCATATAAATTCGTTCTGGCATTTCCGTCAGCATGAATAGTATAAAGTCCCATCGTCCACTCATGCTTAGGATCTACACCATATTTACGATTCCAATTTTTCGTAAAATAGAGATTTAACCCTGAAATGTCATTTTCATCAAATGCAGAAAAATGGATTGCGTTTCGATGCCCCGACAATGACCATCCTACACTCCCCGTATTTACACCGGTGGTAAGGCGTAAGTCCAAATATTCGTAATGTCCATATTTTCTGGATATCCGTATCCCCGGGCGGTAACCGTCTTGCTCATGAAAATACAACAACGGTGACCATTGAACAAGATACGCATCGATGGGGTTGTATGTCATTCCCGGCCTGCGGAACATTCTTTCGCGCTTCATTCTTCCGGATTGATTATTACGGCGATCCGCGTCTACCGTCATCTTATCAGGCTCTAATACGATTTTCACCGGTTCTTTAGATACAGAATAATTAAACGTATCCTCGTAACGCCAGAGATGGTTATTCCACCATGTTCGCGAAGTTGTGCCATCCTTAAATATTGTTTCAATCTCTACCGGCAGAAAACGATTCCCCTTTTGCCGAAGGTCTACTGTGACCTCCCAAATTCCATCTTCAAGAGCTTTCTTATCCCATCCACAAATAGCAATATCAAATTGCTGTGTGTCATGTAGCCACGCATTAAAAAACCATCCTAAATCTTCTCCGTAAACCTCTTCGGCAATAATAATAAATCTTTCTTCATTGACATGCTTCAATTTCCAGCGATTGAAATACGTCTGCATCGTCAAAAGGAACAGTGAATCTCCCATCACATATCGCAGTTCATTCAACATGAGTGATGGTTTTGTGTACGCATTTTGTCTGTAAACACGTCCGCTGTCAAAGAGATAAGATGACCGACTGATTGGTTCATCTCTTCCGCTTTGTTGAAAGCGGATTGTACTCCACTGGGCATGATCCGTCCATGGTGTAAACCGCCAATATTTTTTCTGATAAGGTTTATATCGCTTCAGGCTTAAATCATTTCCGGACGTCGGATATCGGGTTTCCATGTACCATCGAGTTTGGAAGGTCGTAAATCCCTCATCCATCCATGACTCGTCCACTTCATTATTACCTAATATTCCGTAATACCAGATGTGCCCAATTTCGTGTACAATCAAACTTTCGCTGTTACTACCGTTCATGACGAGCATCGGATATTCCATTCCGCCGCCGGGAGGTCGATCTGTAACCGTTACTTGCGGATATTGATAATGTCCAAATTTTGTTGATAACCATTCCAAGGCTCGTTCAGAACGCTCACGAACAACTCGCGACCAGTCCTCACCATTCTCTTCGTTGTAAAGTACGTGAACATCAATGCCATTCCATAATCCGTGCTCATAAAGAAATGTGGGTGAGGTAATCCATGCAAAGTCATGAACGTTTTCAGCATGAAATGTTACACTCCGCCTTTCGGTTGAATCCGGCGTAGACCTATTTTCTTTAAATTCTTCTAACCACTCTGAAAATACTTGGGTTGTATCAACCGTAACCTCACGCCAACCTGGGTTTCCACTGACAACTTCACCGGTCGCACCAACGATATATCCTATTGGCAAATCTAATGTGACATCAAATGTTCCGAACTCGCCATAAAATTCCCCTTCGGCATGAAACGGATCCGCATGCCATCCGTTTTCGTCGTACACAACCATTTTCGGATACCATTGCGCCATGTTGTACTGATCACCAATTCGTCCGGCTCTCTCAATCATTTCACCGACGTGATGAGTCCAATTCATGGTAATTGTCAGAGAATCTCCGGGTGCCAGCAATTCCGGTAATTTTGCCAATAAAATCGTATCATCGACTTCACAGGTATCCGCTGTTTTTCCATAAGGCATTTGAAGATGAAACGAATGTATGTCTATTCCACTTTCATAAGGAGTCATGTCTACCATCATCGCAGCAATCCGTCCTAAACGTCCGTAATTCTGACTAAATTCCCTATATTTTACCGACCCTTCCTGAAATGCATTCGGATAAAGATGCATATAAATTTTGTCTAAAGAATCCGGTGATTGATTTACATACATGATAGAAGATTCACCATGAATATTGTGATTTGCAGTGTCTAATGTGATAACCATCGTATAGTGCACAAACTGCTGCCAATACTCATCCGCTTGAACAGCGGACATAAGAATAACACAAGTGAGAAGTAGTTTTCTTAACATTGTTAGTTGGTTAGGGTGTTTGGGGTTGGGGTTTCCATAATCTGGGTGGTGTTGGTCTCCATATATTTTCTTCTATCGTAAGTTGTTCTTTGGATATCAGTCTCCTGTATTCTGACTCCTGACTCCAAATCACAAATACGGTTTAAGGTCTCTGTAAAATATTTCTTCGGATCGTGGACCGACATACATTTTTACAATATAGCCGTCACGGTCAATAATAAATGTTGTAGGAACTCCGGAAATCGGTTGCCTAACAGCCTGCCCGAATACCATCGCTGTCTGCTGAGTTTCCTGTCCCTGAATATCAGTTAATACGGGATAATTCATTTTCCATTTATCAACGAACTGCTGAATTTTATCGGGAGAACCTGACGAAAGTGTCACGCCAACAATTTCTAAACCGGCTTCGTTATATTTGTCATAGAGTTTAATAAAATCCGGGATTTCTTTTCTACACGGCGCACACCATGTTGCCCAGAAATTCAATAAAATTACTTTACCCTGCAAATCACTCATGGAGAGAATATCACCATCTAAAGTGGCTAATGAAAACTCCGGTGCTAAAACGGCTCCAGCCGGACGCGGCGATTGTGGTTTTACAATTTTTTTCGATGTAGCAGCCTTTGCATTATCCTTTTCTCCACAGCCTTCTGCAAGCGTCATCCCTGCGATAGCCATCATCCAAATTCCCACTACTAGTATTTTTCTCATCATCAATCCTTTATTTGTAATACTTTAATCCTTTGTCCAAAAATCTCACAAACTCATCTATATTTCTCGTCAACCCCGGGTATTCTGCAATCACGTCATCTTCCGGACTTAAAATCACATAATATGGAAGTGCTGCGGTTCCAAACCGTTCAATTTCGTATTGTTGTTTTTCGCGATAATTCTCACCGGCATCGGTATATAACTGAACTAATACAAATTTTTCGAACCGCTGTTTTACACGTTCATCCGTAAATACATTGGCTTCCATCCAACGGCAATTAGTGCATGTGTATCCTGTAAAATCAACAAAAACCGGTTTATGAACTTGTCGGGCTGCCTGCAATCCTTCATTCAGATCAGAATACCAATGATAAGATTCCGCTATCGAACCGTTGGTCACAACCAATCCTGTTTCTGATTCCAATTTTGGAGGTAAATACGAATAAATCAGCCCATGGATAGGCCGTCCTAATAATCCGGTTCCGAGATATAGTGCGAACGTCAAAAAGAATAAACTCAGTAACATCCGTGGAACGCCAACTGTGTCCATTGGAGAATCATGCGGTAACCGGATTTTCCCCAACAGATATATGCCCGTCAACAGAGAAATGATTGTCCACACCGCTAAAACGGTACTGTGCGTAAAAAATCCCCAGTTCCAAACAAGGTCGGTATTACTCAGGAATTTAAATGCCGCTGCAAATTCGAGGAAGCCCATCACGACCTTCACGGAATTTAACCATCCGCCGGACTTTGGCATCTTTGCTAAATATTGCGGAAAAAGTGCTAAAAAGAAAAACGGTGTTGCAAACGCCGTGGCAAAAATTATCATGCCTAATGCTGGCCAGAACCATTGACCTTGAGATGCTGCGACTAAAAGAAGCCCTAAAAATTGAACGGTGCATGTGAACGATGTTAATGTGAATGTCAGCGCCATAAACAGGATGCCGACATATCCACCGCGGCTTTCATTTTTTACGGTTGCTTGTCTTAAAAATTGCGGAAGTTGTATTTCATACATCCCAAAGAGAGAAAGGGCAAAGTAAATAAATAATCCGCCGATAAAGAGGTTTACCCATGGATTTGCCGCAATTTGGTTCGCCCCTGATGCTCCGAGAAAAGCAGCCAGTAACAATCCTAAAATTGCAAACGTAGCAATGATTCCAAGTGCATAAACCGATGCCTGTTTAATTGGGCTTTTGCCTTCAATCTCACCTTGATGCGTAAAAAACGACACCGTAATCGGGATCATCGGAAACACACAGGGAGTTAACAAGGCAAGAAATCCCATTGATAATGACAAAAGTATAAACGACCAAAATCCTTTTTGGATTGCAGTATCAAGGTCCACAAAACCGGACGGGTCACCTTCTGTCTCTAAACTTGTTTGGCTTTCTCGTGGTGATCCGGCTTCGATATTCACGGTTACCATTTCAGAAAACTCTTTTGGCGGATAACACATCACATCGTTACAACTTTGATACACCAAAGATGCTTTCAGAGATATCATGCCCGGATTCAAGTCAGAGTTTAAGAGAACCGGTAACACAAATTCAACCCTGCCCTCATGATAGGGAGTCGTCAGTTCAAAGCCTTCATCGTACTTTACAATCGGGTCCGGTTCATCGACGATTCCAACACGATCAACCGCTTCTCCCACTACCAACATCACTGATGAAACCGGCCCTTCGGGAACATCATGAACGGCATAGATATGCCATCCTTCTTCCATTTCGGCGACCATCGTGACGGTAACCACCTCACCCGCTCGGGCAGATTCATCTACAGACGCTTTCACCGATACGGGGTCATGAAACTGACCCGATAAAAGCATCGGGGTTAGTCCTGCTAGAAAAAGAACGATAGATTGGATTTTTTTCATTCGGTACTCACTATGATAATTATTTGATGAGGAAGAACAATAAAGGTAACAGTTTTAGACAGGTTCAGACAACCCATTCTTTTATGCGAGTAAACCATGATTGTTGCTTGCGGATCTTAAGCAAGACAGCAGGGAGCATAATCTCTGCGGCATCCTGACCATTTTTCAAAATAGTATCAAATTCTTCAAACTGCGACCAGTGCAGCCCTTGCACGTCCGGGCGGATGACCACATCGGCTTCAGAAACATTATGCTCGGTAAGTATATTGTATGTTATTTGCTCACTTCTCTGTAAAATATTGTATATATTTAACTCTGTTAGTTCTTTACGAATTCGCTTATTGATGTCGATTGCAACAGACATATCCACTTTTTCTTTCAAAACCGGCACCGGATTCGGCAATCCAACACCACCGTCAACCAGTATTTTATCCTCTGCCAACGTCGGCTCAATATATCCGGGAATTGTCCCACTCTGAACAACAGCTTCAATCAGATCACCCGAAGAATATACCACGATCTCTCCGGTATGCAAATCTGTTGCGGTAATATCTAAGGGGATTTTCAATTTTTCAAATTCTTGAACAGGAATTAAAAAATTCATTGCCGCTTTAAATTTTTCTTTTTTGATGATGGATGATCGATTCAGGGACATGACGATTACAAATTGATCACGAACTTTTTTCGCCAATTGTCCAAACGGAGAATGCGGATCTCTGTCTTCCACCATTCGTCCGGTTCCCAACGCTTCAAATTCCGGACTTTGTATAAAGTCTCTGAATCGTTGCTCAATCCATTCCGGATCTAAGGTTGCCGCGTACATTGCTCCAATCACAGCACCGGCACTCGTCCCTGCGATGTAATCAAAACGGATTCCGGCAGCATGTAGTACTTGAAGAACTCCGATATGCGCAGCTCCTCGCGCACCACCTCCCCCTAAAGCTAAACCAATTGTTTTTTTCTTCATGAAATAGTTTTTTGAGATGTTAGAGTGTTCAAGTGTCAACTGCTCCTGCCTACTGCCACTGCTTTCTACTCACTACTTTTGACTCTCGACTTTCTTCACCACATCGCTTTTCGGGACAATCTTTACTGTCATTTCTACTTTTTCAAACGGATTATCTCTTCGGTCACGAGGAACACTGACAATCCTGTCTATGATATCTACGCCTTGAATCACTTTGCCAAAGATGGTGTACTGCCCGTCCAGCCAACTGGGTTCTCCGACGCAAATAAAGAATTGACTCCCTGCACTGTTCGGATCTGATGACCGCGCCATGGACAGTGTTCCCCGAAGGTGGGATAACGAATCGCTGAATTCTGCAGGAATCATCCACGTCTCCGAGTGATCTTCCTGACCAATACCAAAGTATTTGGCAGCATTGCCACCGATGCCGTCGTTAGAGCGGTCATCATCTTTGGAATTTGGATCGCCGCCCTGAATCATAAACCCCGGGATGACCCGATGAAATGTGGTGCTGTCAAAATACCCGTTCTGTGTATGCAGCTTGAAACTTTCGACATGTTTCGGGGCAGATTCTTCGTAAAACTCAACAATCATATCACCAAATTGTGTCGAGATGACTCCCACTTCAATTTCTTTTTCACAACTCATAATCATCACTCCTATTATTAAGAAAATCCATTTTTTCATTTTTCCATCCTTTTGTTATTTTATCTAATTGTTATTTCAATCCGCGACTGCCAGGTTTGGTCGCAGGGATGGCTGCCAAGTCTTCCGGGATTTTATCCGACGGATAGCTGACAGCTTTTTGCTGAAGAACTGCAAATTGGTTTTCATGCAGCGTAACGGTACCGTTACTCCGATCCACGACCACTCCGGCACCTACCACGGTTGCTTCCTGTCGTTGCACCAGATGAATAACCTCCAGCATAGAGCCACCGGTTGTAATGACATCTTCCACGACAAGGACTTTTTCTCCCACCTTAATTTCGAACCCGCGACGAAGCGTCATTTCGCCGTTTTTCCGCTCGGCAAAAATGGATCGCGCTCCCAACAAACGTCCAACTTCCGTGCCGATGACAATCCCGCCCACTGCCGGAGATATCACCACATCTATCTTTTCATCGGCAAAGTGATCGACAATCATTTGAGAAAACAGTGTAAGATATTTGGGATGCTGTAGCACTTTTGCGCACTGGAAATATGTTGGACTTCGCCTACCGGAGGTCAAAATAAAATGTCCGTCCAATAATGCACCGGTCGAACGGAATATATTTAGTAATTCTTGATTATTCATTCGTGTATTGCTCTCATTTTTGTTACATAGTTTTGTGCGGCTTCCCTTATAGATATTTCACTGAGATCACCGGCGAATCCAATTCCTCTGGATACATTTATGAGTGCAGCACCGTTAAAGTTCCCATACTGCATACTTTTTTCTAAATCTCCACCTTGAGCACCAATACCCGGAATTAAAAATGGAAGATTTGGAGCAATTTTTCGTATTTGCCGAATTTCCTCCGGTGCGGTAGCTCCCACAACAAGACCAATATTCTTATTTTTATTTAACGTCACGGCTAAGTGTGCAACCTCTTCGTACATTAAATTGGCGTTCTCAAACCGTCTGTCCTGCAGTTCTGCTGAGGATGGATTCGACGTACGACAAAGCAAAAAGATTCCTTTCTCCTGATTTTCGATAAACGGTCGAATGGAGTCAGACCCCATATACGGATTGACAGTGACGGCATCAAACCCAAAATAGTCGAAGAGACTGATGGCATATTGTTTCGCAGTGTTTCCGATATCGCCGCGTTTTGCGTCTCCAATAATAATAGGACCATCCCCGATATATTCCACTGTTTCTTCAAGCCACTTGAACCCTTCGCTCCCCCATCGTTCAAAAAATGCAAGATTTGGTTTGTACGCTGCGGTGATATCATGTGTTGCATCGATGATCTTTTTTGTATGATCTTTGAGCATGTTCAGTGATGCGGATGGATCATTCATCGCTTCAGGGCGGATGTCCAACCCAACACAGAGATGCGAATTTGTATCTTTGATACGGTCAATCAACCGATTTGTGAATGTTTTCATGTAGCGAATTTACATATACGACAGACGAAAGTCATAAGGCGAAAGTCTGTAAATTCTTTCAGAACCTTAAAAAGGTTAAAAAGTGTAATATGACAACTCCACAACTACTGTTCACTTCTCACTTTTCACTATTCGCTAATTAATGTTTTGCACCGATTGATCTGCGTAAATTCGACGGATGAAACAGCTATCTTTCACTACAGAATCTCCATCAGAATCCCGTGTAATTGCATCCAGTGGTGTTTTCCAAATTGAGCTATTGAAACATGTCGGAGAAGATGACTACCCAACACTAGTCGAGATATCTGAGCACTTGGTCCCGGAATACGGAGTCAAAGCATCACTGACGAAAGCAACAATCCACAGATATTTTAACAAAGCCGGATCGTTGCCGTTTATTGCCCGATACCGTCGAAATATCATTGGATATATTATCGGTGTGCCATTGGAAGAACTCAGCCATGAACCATGGGCACGACTGGATGTTAATTTTGGTAAAGGGAACACACTCTATACGTATGCATTTGTGGTCATGTCTCAATACAAAGGAAACGGATATGCCAAAATGTTAAAACGTGTTTATTTAAGCTGGGCAAAGAAACGTGGGACGACCCGCTACATCACCGGGCATGTAAAATTGGGGGTATCTTCAAAATTCAGCGGGGATATTCAAATCATTAATCGTGTTGATAACTGGCAGGGAACAGGTTATATCTTCGAATATTACAGTCGTGACCTTGGTCCATTATCTCAACCGCATTTACAAAAACATAATCCTCCGCTGGTTAGCCGAACAAAAAGCGATTAAGTCACTTCTCTGCTTTATTATCCGAAATCAACCCTTCAGTTTTCTATACGATAATAACCCAAATAATACTCCAGCCCGGAAACAAATAAAGCTGTCCCAATTCCGATGTACATCGGGGAAAGAAGTATCTTCGGAAACAATGAAGACGTTCTCAAAAAGATGCCCATCGACATCATCACAAGGATTAAAATATAACTTTTCCATGCCTGAAAAGCAAACACGCAAACACGTTCAGGAAGACTGTTAATGCGTTGAATGTTTTTTTTAGCAATATGGCGAAATCCAAATTTGGCAATCGTGATTCCAAGAACAATTCCAACGAAGATTACCGTAAATAATTCCATCCCATGATATTGCCCGACCCAACGGAATGCAAATGTGTTCAACATAATCCCAACACCGCTCCAAAGTAATCCGGAGACCAGTAAAAGCCAGCGTTTATTTACAGCGGGTTTTGTTAACATTTTATTTAATGAAAAAGGCTGAGCAGATTAACCTGCCCAGCCTTTAAGTTCATCCTGTTATTGAATTAATTTTCTTCCTTGAGAAGTCCAAGTGAGAAAAACAGTGCCGTCAAGAACAAGAGCGGTGCTAAGATTAGCAAGACAAAATCCTGGGAGAAAAACAGAAGTTGTCCTCCTGCTTTCAGGAATGCCAGTGCTATCCCGCCAAGACTGATTAACGTACCGCCAACGGTAACGTAAATGAACTGACCGGCTGCTTTTCCTGCTTTCACTGCCATGATCGGTACGAAGAAAATCGTCAGTCCGGCAGTAGCATGAAATACGGGATACACAATGCTTCCCCAACTCATTTCACCATAACGCGAAACCGTGATTAACACTAATCCAATTACCATAAGATACAGGTAGTTCTTGGAATATTCCTCATGGTACTTCGTCATGAGTCCGGTAGCAAGGCTAAAGGGTATTAATCCCGCAACAACCGCCACGAAGTTATTTGCCAATGCACCCCAACCCGCAAAAATTAAAATCAATCCTGCAACCAAAAATACCAGAAATGATACTATGTAATACAGATTGAAGGTCCCTGCTGTTTCAGAATTTTTTTGTTTATTCACAAAGTACCAGATCATGTAAATCAGTACTAATCCTGTAAGCAGAAGAACTATTCTATCAAAAATAGTCATGTTATTTCCTCCTTGTTTGTTTTATGTATTTGCAATGCAGCGTACTGCTACCTTCTTTGCAAAATCTTTTCATAATGCGAATATCAGCATCGCGCCGGCCATATAAATTGACGCGTATTTAAAAAGTGTGAAATTTGTTTTTTCTGATGGGCTCAAGATTAATCTCCCGGACAACACAAGCATGATTAGACTTCCGAACCTCAATGCCACAATCCCCGAATGATTGATGTGCAAAAAATACGCTACCATCAGCAAAATACCTGCAGCAATTAAATTGGTTACGGCGATAAAATACCGCGCAGAATTGAATCCAAATACATTTGGGAAGGTCGGGACTCCTGCCAGTTTATAATCCTTGGAATGGTTCATTGCCAACGTAAGGATGTGTGTTGGAATCCATAAGAGAATCGCGAACATCAGTAGAATTCCAATAAAGTCCACTTGTCCTGTTACCAGCACTCTCCCAGCCAGGATCGGCATCCCTCCGGACAAACCGCCGAATACGATAGACCACGGGGATTTCCGTTTCAGCCAAATTGTGTAGACAATGAAATCAAAAAATACACCCAGCCCAATCACGGCTGCATAGAGCCATGATATCCAAAGGTTGATCACGGTGCCACCGAGAATAAGAACCCAGCTAAAGATCGTCGCCGCTCTTGGAGTGAGTACTCCTTTAGGGATCGGACGGTTTTTTGTCCGTGCCATCACCGCATCAATATCCCGGTCAAAGACCATATTTAAGGCCGTGGTTCCACTGACGGCGAACAACATTCCCAATAGAGCCAGAAGTAACTCACCGGTAGTTAATCCGCCGCCCGCACTGCGATACGCCGCAAAAGCAGTAAAGATCAACAGTCCCGTTTGCGGGGTTTTTATCAGCTGAAGATAAAATTTAGCCAGCTTAATGATGGCTTTGATCCTCCATCACGTTTGGCTGAAACTCAGAACGCACGCAACGGAACCCAACCTGAAAACTCATGTAAGGGGGCACATAACCGACTTCATCGTCCACATGTCCCATCACGCCACTGTTTTCGGTATAAGACCGCATTTCAAAACCATACTCCATCATCGAACCGCCATAGATATACCGCTGATGGCTGCCAATGATTAAATCACCTGTCCACTCAGCAACGTTCCCAGCCATGTCATAACATCCGTAGGGACTTTTGCTATCTTTCGTCGAAAAATCTCCATGAGTGTTTCCGTTGTAGAATCCGATTGGCGTTAAGCCATTGAAGGAATCAAACGGATCATGGCTGTGATGATAATTTCCATATTCCGGTGTCGGCTCAAAGTTTCCAAAAGGGTATGAACGTCCGTCAGTTCCCCGTGCGGCTTTTTCCCATTCATATTTAAGCGGTAGTCTCCATCCGTAAAAGTCAGCATGGGCATACGCCCCTGTCCAAGACACATACGTCGCCGGAAAGTTCTCATATCCGCTGGCAACACTGAATGCACCGTCTGAAAACTGAATCCGGGCTCTTACTCCGTTTAGATTGTAGTATTCATAATCCTGTGCGGGTACGCGCTTCTCATGGCGTCCAACATCTCCGCCACCGCCAAAAACATCACCCTTGTAATGTCCCATGACGTTCCCATTTTTTACATAAATCTTTTCCTGAGAATATGCGGCATTCAAATACTGTGCAAATTCAGAGTTTGTAACTTCTGTTTTCATAATTTCAAAATCATAATCCATATCCAAATGATGTCCGTTTAATCCCGAAATAAATTCCCCGGCAGGCACGCTTACCCACTCTCCCGGATTAACGGTAAGATTCATCTTTATTTTGGACGGATGGATTTCAGGAGCAGGTTCGCCACATGAAGTAATGAAAAATATTCCACCAATCATAAGAGTCATACCTACTAATTTGTTTTTTAGTAATTTAATTAGAAGCCAAAGTAAATAAGCCCCAAGTGTTACTTCCAATATTCCAAGTCCAATTT
>JACNKV010000129.1 GCA_014381855.1 Fidelibacterota bacterium
CACAAGACCCCGGCTTCTATAAAGTTAACTGGAAGCCTATTAATCTTCCGTCAGGGGTATATTTCTGCAAATTAACTATTGGAGATCGTGCCTCTACTCAGAAGTTGATTTTATTGAAGTGAGTCAGTGGGTCAACCTTAAGGTTGGCATGAACGGAATTTATGTTATAGCAGAATATTTCCACTAAAAGCTTCGTACCTGATATGTTTTAATTCTTAATTCTTCAATCTTAAATGTCTTAGATTCTCCCTCAAGAAAATGCAGAAATACTTCTATAATATTCTACTGACATTATGCCTCTTTAGCGGTTTCCTTTCAGCTTCGGATGTAATTACCGTTCTCTCGCGAGAACCCGGGCTTATGGTGATCGAGATTTCTATAGATACGGTCGTTGTCGATGCGGAGCATATGATAGAAATCGCTCCGCAAATATCTCTGCAAACCACACCCGGACAACCGGCTATACCGGTTTTGAAAGAGGTATTGGTCGGCGTCCCATCATCAGCAACAATAGACATATTCACTGAAGGAGAACGAAGTATTTCCTCCGTTATGCCGGTTCCAGCACCTGCTGAAATGGCGAAAGGCATGGATACCAAATTCAACACCGACCCTTTGGAGGTAATGACCTATCCGCTTCCAATTGCCGCACTTTCAGCGAATCCGAATATTCGTGGGAACCCGACTTCCGTGCTGACGGTATATCTGGTTCAGCTCGATCAAAATAATCTTCGTTGGTGGAAAGAAATTACAATACAGATTACTTGGCAGAGCTCATCTGTTGCGGAAAATCCATCGTTGCTAACTGAAAAACCTCTCCGCTTTATCGATAACAAAATACCTGTTCGACGAAGCCGTACGACTACATTACCGGATTATCACTTTTCAGAAAATATCGCGAAAATTATAGTCGATTCTACTGCATGGTATGTGATGACTATGGATGAGTTGGCAGACAGCGGATTGACAGTCCAGGGAATTGATCCGCGTACATTACGTTTGTGGAATAAAACTGAAGAGGTGAAACTGTTCGTCGAAGGAGAAGAAGACGGAGTTTTTAATTCCGGAGACAGAATCATATTTTTCGGTGAGCAAAATTTAGCACCCGACGGGTCATCGTATACATATAATTTTTATACAAATGAAAATGTGTATTGGCTGACGTGGAACGATGATGTTGGTGAGAGATACATTTTAGAGGGTGCTTATCCCGGTGAGGATGTTCCTGAATGGCAGAAGCCGATATTTTTTCAAGAAACGAAACATATCGAAGAAAATGATTATTTTTCAAGATTAGGGCAAGTAGAAGAAAAGTTGCATCATCAATGGGATGATTTCGACCACTTTTTCATGAATCCGCCTATTTACAGCGGTACTTCTACAGATTACATAATTGAGCTGGACTATCCTGCTTCATCGAATTTTACAATAGAATTTGAGTTTCAAGGTATTACCGACGGAACACACGAACTTCAGATTGAATTAAACGGACATTTAATCGGTTCTCAGGTGAACTGGAGCGGACAAACATCGCATCAATTCAGTATCGAGGTTTTTGAGCAGCAGAATATTCCGATTAGCAACGGAGAGAACCAACTCACCGTGATCAATTTGGAACAAGCCAATGAAGAAAATCATTACGATATGGTCTATCTGAATTGGCTTGATATACAATACGAACGGTTTTTAACGACATCCGATGATGAGCTGACCATCGTCCTCGATGAAGGATGGTCCGGAAATATGGAGTTTAACTGCAGGGGATTTACATCGCCAAACATATATATTTTTAAAGAGGACTTTTCACGTATTGGTGATTTTATTGTGCTGCAAAATCCGCAGGACGAACAATATACGGTCGTATTTCAGGATGTTGTCGGATCGAATAGTTCCGACTATTTCCTGTTCACATCCGACAGTCTGCGACGGGTTATATCTATCATGCCCACCGAACCAATATCTTCTTTACTGTCAGATGTAACAAGCACATATATTGCAATATGTCCGGATTCTTTTAAGGTAATTCTTGAACCATTAGTACTGGATGAGCGTAACGGAACAATCGTAGATATTGATGATATTTACCGGCAATACTCCCACGGGATATTGTCTCCGTACGCCATTAAAGATTTTTTGACTGATGTGTATTTTTCAGGGGGACGCACATTGAGTCATGTACTCATCGCTATGCAGGGCGGCTGGCCGGGATTTGGCGGCGGAAATTTGCCGGACGAGGGGTACATCCCTGCCATGAGAATGCAAACAGTGAAATGGGGCGCGGCATCTTCGGATTATTGGTATTCCTGCGTGGAAGGAAATGATATCTTTTCCGATTTTGCCATTGGAAGAATGCCCGCCCGTGATATGGAAGAATTGTCCGTGATCGTTGATAAAACGCTGTATTATGAGCAAATGGATGATGAAACGTGGCATAATCACATGCTGATGATTGCCGGATATGAGGATACATTCAAAGAGCAATCGGAATCTATGATTCATCCTATCATTCATGATGGATATTTCCCATCGCGGCTGTATATTGATGTTACCTCTGAAACCGGTCAGTTTTTCGGCGGAACTATGACGTTATTAGATTATTTGGCAGAAGGGCAGACCTACGTCAATTTCCTTGGGCATGGCGGAGGTGCCGTGTGGGGCGACAGGTCGCTGCTGACCCTCGAGGCTTTACCCTATTTAGACCATGCAGAAAAACTCCCGTTTGTGACGAGCATGACGTGTTTTACCGGCGATGTGACAAATCCGAATGGACTTGGCAGGAAGATGCTTGCGTTAGAAAATGGCGGAGCGTTGGCATGGTTTGGTAGCTCCGGCGTGGGTTGGATTATCAATGATTATCTATTGTTGCAATCGGTTCATGAATTGCTTTTTTCCGATTTGGAACTGTCCTTGGGAGAAATCATTCAGCAGGCAAAAATTGATTATGTGGCAACGAATCAACAATGGCATGACCTTTCGATTACCCAGGCGTATCAGTTTAATTATTCCGGCGATCCGGCACTTCGATTAAAAAAACCTGAAGCCGCAGAATTTGAGATTGATATTTCTGATCCTGAACCGGAAGATGAGATTCAAATCACGCTGATTCCTTCACCCACGGATTCAATTTTCTATCAGGTTTTTGATCCGCAAAACGCCCCGGTCAATTTCCGGCCGGAAGAATGGACGGGCAGTTACACAGTTTCGGATACGGCGAATTCCGGTGTATATGCCTTAAATATCGCGGGTAAAACAAATAATACACTTGTTCACGCGTCGATACCATTTTCTATATCCGGCTCTTATATCGCTATCGCAGAGATTACTCCGCCCCAACCGACGATGGTGGATAGTATTCAGGTTCTCGCTTCAGCACACGACCGTCAGGGAATTGATTCATTGCAGTTATGGATGGATGGTGAATATTACAGTGAAATGCACCCATCCGGACATGTGGATGAATACATACTAACGGAATTGATTCCTCCTCAAAATCCGGGAAGTTCACACACGTTAAAACTCATTGCCGTGGATTCTGAAGGGAATTCTACAGAAAGCAATCCATTTTATTTGTCCATTTTACATCCGCCTGATTTTGAACCGGTGAGTTTGTATTTTACGATTAACGACAGTATCTCCTTAACATCGATTGTAAAAAATATGGTGTCGGTTTCAGGAGAATCTGAGGTTCTGTTTCAAAGGTTAGATGCTGAAAATCAATGGGTGACACTTGGCACAGATCGGTTAGAATTTGACGGTGTACAGGAGCTGGAAGCAAACATCTCCGGTGCTTTTTCTGCCGGAACGCATACGTATCGTGTTATTACGAATGCAGCAGGACATACGTTAAATACGTCTAATGACACCTTGAAAACATCGCTGACGACATCGGCATTTTTTGTAACAGGAGGTGATAGTGTAGGAATTCCCGGGATTGATGCGGTTATTCAATCCGGAACTGGTATTTTTCAACTCTTAGAGTTAGACGATGTAAACACGTCACTTCAACCGGAGTTTTACCTGCACATGGTTGATTCACTTCGACAGGGGACAGAAATACTGTGTTCAGATGGTATTGAGTATTACCTTAATTGGAGAGTACAAGCAGACTCATTACCTATACAGCCCTATAAATATTTTGATGAATTTGAAACGTGGTTACCAATTGACGATATTAAAACAGATTCATCCGTCGGATTTTCTTCGTCCGGGCGAGGAATGTTTGCATTCTTTACAACAGACGATGTTGATTCACCGAGATTAGATGCAACGGTAAACGGACAACGGTTCTTAGATAATAGTTATGTGAATACATCTCCGGTAATTTTTATTTCTGCTTTAGACGAGAATGGGCTAGATCATCGTAGAAGCAATATGCAATGCTGGACAAATTCCGGTGATTCAGTCGCTATCCAACACATTTCAGGGAAAGCCAATAATCTTGGTATCCGACTGGCTCCGACACTCTCCACCATGGATTCGACAATACAATTGTTAGTTTCGGATGCATCAGGGAATATGTCAGACACCTTACATTTACATTTTATTGTGAAAGAAAAACTTGAATTGATTGATTATGGGAATTTCCCGAATCCGTTTAAAAATACAACACGATTTGCTTATGAACTTACAGAAACAGTTGATCGCTTTTATTTGGATATATATACTGTCTCAGGAAGGAGAATACGCAGGTTTACTTCCGCATCTGCTTTGACAGATTTAGACCCGAAAGTGGGGGCGTTCCACGAAATCCTTTGGGACGGTCGAAATGACGCAGGAGAGTTTGTGGCAAACGGTGTGTATTTTTATAAGATGGTTGCAAAAAAAGGAAAAACGGTGATTGAACGCATCGGGAAGGTGGCAAAAGCACGGTGAATCCGCGTCAATTACACATTACAAATTATACATTACGTGTTATTTGGCGATTACGGAACTCTGTAACCGGAATTATTGCTTTACTATCCTTTGTTGGCGTACTCACTGCGCAATCGAATTATGCCGATGCTTTCCTTGAAATTGGAACTTCGCCGAGAACAATCGCTCTCGGGCAGGCAACCGTTGCATTGCCGTTTCATCCGGCAGGATATTTATCGAATCCGGCCTCAAGTGGATTTGTCAGAAAGCTACACATTAACGGCTTATACATAAATCAATTTGGTTTAGCGGATTTTACTGCCTTAGGATTTACAATCCCAACAGGGAAGAAGTATCAATGGGGAATTCAGGCAGTCAGTTTGTTTATCGGAAATATTCCCGAGCATCCTGATCTTATGGGTATACAAAATTTAGAAGCACGGCGGGATTCTATCCGAGCATTGACTGCAAGCGGATTCTCCTACTTTTCAGATCGGGAAACTGCCGTAAACTTTAATGTGTCACGCAATTTTACATCGTTAATAGATTTAGGATGGCAGACAACTGAATTCCCCATAAAAATCCCTGTTGGACTGAACGTTCGATTAATTCATAAATCTTTATACAACTTAACAGGTGTCGGCGTAGGTTTTGATTTGGGAACAATGTTCATCGTTGAGTTGAAAAACATTTTTTTCTACGAAGCGCTTGGAGAATTAGTAGTGGGAACATCCTTGACAAATATCGCGGATACAAGACTATTTTGGAACAGCAAAAAAGAGGATGCTGTTCCAATGCAATGGCTCTCAGGGATTCGTTATACACAAAAATTTGGTAAACTGCCAATGAACCTCGCATTTTACTACCAAAAGAACAATCAGTATGAAGACGAAAGACGTTATGGAATAGAATGTGCAATTTTCGACGTTGTACATCTTCGGATTGGCAGAAATGAGGGCACATATCAAAGCGGAATTGGAATTACATTCAATCGATATGGAAAAACGATGTCCATAGGCTATAGCTTTTCTGATCATGAACTTGGAAATGCTCATCGCCTTGGCGGGTGGGTTAGCTTTTGAAAAATAAATGGAATGTTCAGGTTAATACAATTCTGTTGTGGGATGAAATTGAATAACGAACTAGGATTAACGATTATTGAGTTCGGGAGAACCTCAAATGAAAATATTTGATTTTGAAGAACGACTAGCTGCTTTTGTGAATTTATTATTCCGGCGAAAAAAAAGTAATAAATTACTCTTTCTGAAGTGGACTAATTTTAAGCTGTTTATTTTAGTGGCAGGATTGTCGTTTCGTATCGCATCTTCCCAAACGCTTCCGGTAAATGGATTTCACGTATTTCCATCGGAGTTAGATGCATGGGGGTTTTCACCAAATTGCGTAGTTGTTGGGGTAAATCATCATCTGTATTTTCTTGATTCGATAAACAAATTGGCCGTTTCGATCACTCCCGATAATAATACTCATGTCGCGGAATTAAGTCAAGATGGGCTATATGATCCGGTGGATATTGTGCAATATGGCTTATCGGTATGGATTCTCAATCGCATGGATAACAAGCTATTCGAATATGATTTGAAGTTAAATCTCATCCGCACACATGAACTCCAACTGTCATATCCGGAAAAAATGACGGTGGATTCCAATGGTAATATCTATGTTATATCTAATCAAATACCCGGAGTTTGGAAAAATCTGCAGGGAAATAAGGATGGTTTCCCCTTCATCGATTTAGAGTTATTTGTAGATACTATTTCAGACATCGTCGATATGAAAGTGAGTCCTTCACATCAAATTGCACTGCTAGATGAAGATGGAAGGATACATATATTTAATAGAATTGGCAAATATGCTGCATCGAATCTTCCCAAGATATCTAATCCTTCCTTTGTGTTTTGGGGAAAAAATGGATGGGCATTTTTAAATAATATCGGGGAATTGCAAACAACCACAGGGAAAATAATTCACTTAAATATAAGTGATGAACCTATTCTGGATATTACGATTAGGAACAACACCCTATTTATTTTAACCTCAGAAGGTTGGTGGAACGTTCATTACAAATTGTCAATTTCAAATTAAGAAATATCCGGTGAGGACATACAAAATCATCATTCTGCTTATCTTTGTTATGTTGTCCTTAAACACAGCACAGATTAACGTTCAAACAAGTGATGGGCATTTTTTGGCCGCAGATTCACTTGAAATGGTCGAAGACCATTTGGATTCACTATTAACTCAAAAAGAAAACTTAGGTACTCAGTATGTTATCATTGATTTTACCGCTTCCAACGACCTGACTCTTGTTTACAAGGAATCACAGCTTCCAATAAAAATTGACACAGTGTTTCTTACAAATGATGAAATCATTCAATCGGTTGAAAAACAAATCCTCTCAACACTTCTGCATACGACTCCTCTTATCGAAACAGAGGAACAATTCAATCGAATAATTACAGCATATCCGTTTTTGAAAACACAATCATCGATTCGATATGTGCGTTATTCAGAAATGAAAGTAGGCGCAATTGCATTGTTGCATACAAACTATGATAACTCTATCAGTGGCATTGCAGGTGCAGGGAGAGAATCTGAAAGCTCCTGGGATATTACAGGTCAACTTGATATGCATGTAGAGAATTTGTGGAAGACTGCGGGGAAGGTTCATCTTCACTGGAAACGATTGAATGAAAATACTCAAACCGTACAATTCATGCTTGAGGAGCCCTTTATATTTGGATTGCCATTCGGGACTCGTCTTGACCTTCGGCAGGACCTTCGGGAGGGAAATTATGTATCAACTGATATTGGAATTTCAGCATTACACACACAACCGGGGCTGGGGACATGGAGATTAGGTTTCGAATCCAATACGATTTATTCAACACCCAAAGGAGACTCGCTTGGAATTAGTGACCTCTCATCTCAGAAATTGGCTCTGAATAGTTCCTCCGACAGGAGAAATAATCGATGGGCTCCAACAGAAGGATATTTTTGGAATCTGTCTTTTGGTGTCGGAAGCCAAAAACAGGAAAGTGAAGAAGGATTCATTTTCCAATATAAAATCGTTGGAGGTATGTATATTCCGGTAACAACGGGTATCTCTCTATTGAGTCATGTATACGGTGAAGGTATTTACTCAAAAGAAGTTTTACATGAAGGACAAAAAGCACGGTATGGAGGTATGCAAACGCTGAGAGGGTACAATGAAGACTTTTATGCCACGGATTATGTTATCATTCCTTCCTTTGAATGTAATTATTCATTAAGCACAAATATACATTTAAATATTTTTTCGGAATGTGCTTTTCAAGCCGATATTACACCGATTCCGATGAGTTACGGAATTGGATATACACAAGTAACGGATCAAACTGTTTTGAGTATTCAGTACGGGCTGAGTCGGGGAAGCAAACTCTCCGAGGGAAAGATACACCTAGAAATCACAAACAGGTTTTAAATGAAAACGCTATCCAAATATTTCCTGATAATTCTTGGTCTTTTTCAGTTTCTGGCTTGTCCGGATGTTGTAGAAGATCCCTATCCGCCGGCGTCGCCGGTTTTTGTCGAAAAAACAGCTCCTGCCGATTTAATTGAAAAGGGAATTGGTGCCAATTTTCGTAATACTGCAAATCCAAATCAAAATTCGATTATTCTTATGTGGCATCCGAATTCAGAAGATGATATCGCCGGATACAATATTTATCGGGCAATTGAAACTTTAGATACACTAGCTCAATTTGAAAATATTCTCAGTATTGATTTGTCTTCAACACTGCCCGGTCAAGATACCTTTTATGTGGACACGGAAGTAAGCACACGAAAACGTTACCTCTATTATATCGAATCCGAGGATCTCTCCGGAAATAATAGCCAGCCATCAGATACTATTAGTTATAAACTTTTAACAAAACCACATCCATTTTCAATTCCGGAAGGTACGACAACCCAAAATTTGGTGTTTCATTGGGAAGAAGAACAATCCATGGCAGACTACCCTCAGAATTCTGTCATTCGCATTAACAATGAAGCAAATGAAACTGTTTGGGTTTGCATGTTTCAATATCCATTTAACGATTATTCCTTTAATTTTGCACCAAATGGAAGCGATGTGAATGAAGAAAATGTGATAGCCTTTAATGGCATCTCCGGATATCTTCCTCCCGGGAGGTACTTTTGGAAGGTCGAAGCGTTGCGAATGGGGAATGGAATCACGACCGATCCTGATATTGATATCGCAGGATGTGAATCGGAATGGGTAGAATTTATTTTGGAAGAATAATCTCTAATTACAGTGTATAAACTTCCCGCTTTTCTGATCTCTAGTAAATTCTTTTGCGTTAATTCGTTCTCCTCTTAACCAAACCTGCTCAGGGAATATCGCAGGGAATTCAGTATAAGCATTCCAGTCAGTAACGGATACCAATTTACCTTTCCAACTAGACGTAATATTTTTCGGATCAACAACCATCAGATCTGCGTCGCTTCCCACAGCGATTTCCCCTTTTCTCGGATGTAATCCGAAAATCGTTGCCGGAGCAACTGACATCAATTCTACTAAACGGGGGAGAGGTAAGTCTCTTACAATCCACTGAGCAAGCATAACAGGGAAGAGTGTTTCAACACCGCCCATTCCATTCGGGATGTTTTGAAACGGAATTCCTTCTTTTTTATCTGCCGTGCAGAACGGACAGTGATCTGTGCCCAAAGTATGAATGTCACCGTTAATAATGCCCTCCCATAACGCTTCCGAATCGGAGGGTTTTCTTAACGGCGGGCTGGCAACAAACATTCTACCGTCTTTTCGCTTATATACGGAATCATCCAATAAGAGATAATGCGGACAGGTTTCGATAAAAATACTTTGTTGCTTCTTCGCAGCATTAAGTCCTTTTTCTGAGTTTAGATGAACAATATATATTTTACAGCCGGTTTCTTTTGCAATCGCAACTAAACGTTTTACGGCTAGTTCTTCAGCAGAATCGGGGCGGCTTAATCCATGGTAAAAAGGCTCAACATGGTTTTCAGCCATTAATGGGACTAGAGCAGACGTAATTTCTGCATCATCCTCTGCATGCACCATCAAAATTCCGTTGTGTTCTGCGATGACTTTCGCGACCTCCGTGATTTGTTCGTAAGTGAGCATCATGCCGGCTTCTTTATACGTCGTAAAGACTTTAAAACTGATAATTCCATGGGCAATGAGTTTCGGTATTTCTCTTAACAGAGATGGTGAAAAACGTGTGATATTGCAATGTAGAGCATAGTCGGAATGTGAGACTTCAGCCAAACGGTGTCTTTCATACATACTTTCTTGTAAAGTCTGGTCGTTATCCAAAATTGTAAAATCGATAATTGTTGTAACACCGCCGTTCAATGCTGAGCGGGTTCCTGTCTCAAAGTCATCAGCTGAAAACCCACCTTTGATCGGAATTCCCATATGCGTATGCGGATCAATAATTCCGGGGAAAATGAGTTTGTTTTTACAATCTATAATTTGTGTATCAGCATTGGATTCTAAATTTTTCCCGATTGAAATTATTTGTTCACCTCGGATTAGGATATCTTGAGATTTTACTCCGTCAGCATGAACGATGGTACCGTTAGCAAAAAGCGTTTTTTTCATGTCTTTTCTCCGGAAAGCGAAAGGGAGGTGCGATATCCCTTGCGATAATGGTGGATAATCTCTGAAATAATGCTGACCGCAATTTCAGGGACGGTTTCTGCTTCAATATCTAATCCGACGGGAGAGTGAACCGATTGGAGTATTGTGTCTGAAAATCCTTCCTTTCGTAATGCGGTACTCAAAATATCCCACTTTCGCTGACTACTGATTAAACTTAAATAATGTACGTTTTGTTTCAGGAGCCAACGCATAATATCAAGGTCATGGTGGTGACCGCGGGTAGCAACGAGTACAAAATCATGACTGGAAAGTGAAACTTGAGAATTCAAGTCCGTGGAAAAATTGAGTTCTGTTGTTTTAGCATTCGGGAACCTTTCGATAGTCAGAAACTCAGTGCGGTCATCGTACACGTGCGCATTCAGATCAATAAAATGCGCGATATCGGCCACAGCTTTACCAACATGCCCTGCACCGAATATGTGCAAGATAGGCGGCGGAAGAATCTTTTGAATTAATCGGAATGATGAATAATCTTCGTACGTTTCCGGTTTCGTAGTTTGTACAACTTTCTTAACCTTTTCCGCAAATTTCGGCGGATAAAAGGAGGGGAGGTTGTCGGACTCTACCCAGCTTCGTGACGGAGTGATTTCCCCTGTTTTATCAACGGTTGTAATTAAAAGCCCCGATGTACCGTTTAGATAGTCTATCGAACGCCAAAATTTTTGGACATATTCAGTAAAAGGTTCGATGAGAATCATCGTTGTGCCGCCACAGATACCGCCTTCAGCTTCCGCATCATCATTTGTCAGATCAAAGGATTCTAAAACTGCTATTTGATTTGACAATACTTCTTTGGCTTTTTCAATGACATCATATTCCATTCGACCACCGCCGACTGTTCCGATGATTCTTCCATGCTTCGGAACCAGCATTAACGGATAATCTTTCCGCGGTACTGAGCCTTTCCATTGCACGACAGAACAAAGCGCTACCGGACGGGCGGTGTCGAAATATGTTAATGCTTTATATACTTCTTTTTCCATAAATATTGCTCAAAATTGCTTCCAGGACTCCTCTGCCAATCGAACGTGATTTGTCAGAAATACTTTTGTAATTTACATCTTTGCGCGGATCGATGTCTGCAATTTTCAACCCATTTATCATTGGGACATCGGGATGAATCAGTCCACGGACAATTCCGGAAAATGGTGCGGTTATCTTCGTAGAAATTACCGTGCCAAGTAATTGTTTATTTTCCACGATATCTCCAAAATCTACTTTCCATTCTAATTTACCAATAGAAGGTGAATGAAGGACACGCCGTTTCGTTTCACCGCTGATATTTCCGGGTATACCGGTATTATTTTGTGGAGCACCGTCCCAAATGATCCTACCAAGATTGTGACCCCGCATGGTTTCGATAACGGCATGACAATTTTCATCGGTATTAAATCCCGGACCAAGTCCAATAAAAAAGTCCGCCCATTTCCGATAATCGACGGAGTAGGATTTTTTCATTCGGGCATCAACAATAATATTTGGGTGGAAATCCAGCAAATGGTTTGGTTCATCTTTGTACAGCGGAATCATATCACTGACGCTGTCGGGTATATCTTGTAGAGAAAGATAGGTGGCTTGAACATCCTCAACCATAGAATGACCATCCAAAATGGCATCACTGAATGTTACTGTCCTGCGAATTGCTAGCGGCGGATTGATTTCACTCAGAAAAACCGAAAACCCGGAACGAAAAAGAGAAACGGCTGTGGCACTCCCAAGTTCGCCGGCACCACGCACCCAAATCAACTGGTGATTATTGTTAGTATTCATTATGATAAACCTTTCAAAGGTATCAAACCTTTGAAAGGTTTTTTAGGATAATATCCATATCGGTTATCACTCCCGGATCGCTCCCGGGAATGGTTAATACGTTTCGTCTCTCAGATTGTAAAATGTCTCGCCCTCCGCTATCTTTTTTTAAGGAAGTGAATTTATCACGATATTCCTTTGAAAAAAAGTTCGGATGTCCGAAAACTCCATTAAATGTTGGAGCTAACATCGGCGGATGTTGTTTTTCTAATGTTTCGAGCAAATGGTTTATTGTTTCTGGTTTTACAAACGGTTTGTCTCCGAGACAAAATCCAAAATAGTCTGTATCAGACTTAGAAGCAAGAACGCCTGCTTTTAATGATGTTCCCAATCCATTTCTGTATTCAGGATTTTCAATGATTCGAATGTGATGTTCAAAACTATTTCTTAGCACAGATTCAATTTCATCTTTATTATGCCCAACGATGACGATAATATCCATAGGAAATTTAATGAACTTTGATACGGTAGTTTCAATAATTCTTTTTTCTAACCTTTCAGTGGTTGTCAACCTTTGAGATGTTTCTTTACCATATTCTCTAAACTTTTGAAGTAGTTTATCGGGGTGACGAGTGGATAAACCAGCCGCAGGAATAATCATGGAGATTTTCATTTTATTTGATGGACGATGAACGCTCATCTTCTCCCGTACTCCCCATCACAGCTTCTCCTTTGCCCACCAATTTTCATTAATGCTGCCATAAAAAACAGGAGAATCAGTACTTTGCATAATTGCCTTAGCCAAATATTCCGCCTCCTTTGGATATACACCAGCTTTGTTTACAAAATACGTGATAGGAATCTGAGTTTTTATTTTGGATAAATATCCATTCGGATGTGTCACAACGTTGGCGATTATTTCAGATGAAAGAACATCATTTGGAGTTAATTGCCATTTTTCACAGAATAATTCCGGTCGGTGGACTTTTCCATCTCTGATATGAGTGTCAACAGCATCTGCCCCTATTAAAAGAACCGCATGGGTTGCAAATTGCGGAACAATCGGATCGTGATTATTATGCGCTTTCAATGGTAGATTTCGTGCGCCGTCGGCTTCAAAGACCGTAATATCTACTGAATGTCTGATTTCATTCAGATCCATTTCGCTGATTCCGCGATATTTATTTTTGTGAATCTTTTCTCGTAAGAGAAATACCGGGTTCTGTTTTGTGAATTCAAGTTCGATATCAAAATCACCCATATCATCCTGCAAGGAAATCGGTACCTCTTTTTCTGGTCCTGCTTTTGTGATTGAAGTAAGAAGTACCTTTTCAAATTGTGATGCCAACTCATTTCCTACTTGAAACATAAAAGACGTTTTACCGCCACCTCCAAGGACAGCGATACAACTTCCTTCTACAGGAGGTTTAGATCCGAAAATGATTTTGTAAGCTTTCATTGTTTCAAATTGAAATACACTATGATAAATTTACAGCTTTATCGGAATTAACTACACTATTCAATATTTTACTCATGATA
>JACNKV010000005.1 GCA_014381855.1 Fidelibacterota bacterium
TCTCCTGCGTCGGTTCGGGATGACAGAAAATAGTATGTGTCATTTCGAAATGAGGGACGAATGAGGAATCTACTTAATTTTGTGTTGGGGGTTCAGTTTTATGCTCTAGTGTCGTATAAAAAACCGTTAAAACGGTTCAAATTATTATTTGTTCGTAACCCATGTAGGAGTAACATCATTCATAGTGGGAAGAGGTTTTACATTTTTAACTTGTCTGTTTTATCTTTCAAAAAAATGCCGTACTTTTTCATATGGGTTCGCTTAAAAATAATCTAATCGTTGCGATGCCACATATGCAAGATCCCTTTTTTGCAAAAGCGGTTGTGTTAATTTGCGAGCATACAGAAGAAGGTGCAATGGGGCTGGTCATTAACCGTCCATTTGAAGAACCGAATCTCAAAGGGTTGTTTTCGGAGATATACAAAGAAAATGAAAATATCCTTCAAGTTGTATCTACCATTTACTTTGGCGGTCCGGTAATGATTGAACGCGGAATCGTTCTGCATTCCTCGGATTATTCCTCTAAAGAAACCGTCCCTGTCTCGGACAGTTTCTCCCTCACAAGCCATAAAGAAATTCTCAAAGAAATACGTAAAAAAAGAGGTCCTTTGCATTATAAGTTGATGCTTGGACATGCCGGATGGGAAAAAGGACAACTTGAAAGAGAAATCCAAAACGGTGACTGGCTACTGTTAGACACAAATTCAGATTTCGTCTTTAATACAGATGATACGATGATATGGACGCAAGCAACTCATCAGTTCGATATCGGGACCGCACAAGTATCCGGGCGGGGCGGACAAGCATAATACTTCTGCCCGTTCTCTCAAACACAAAAGAAAGGGAGTAAACATGAAACATATAAAACTCATTCCGATTCTTGCCATTGTCTTATCACAGGCTTACGGATGGTATCCTGATTATACAATTCTTGCTACGGACTTTCAAATCCGGCAGGATTATTTGGCACCAACGCGGATACATTCCATTGGGTTGATGGGATTGGGAAAAAACTTTGTCAATATCTACAACAGCCCGCTTGATAATGTTTTCCAAAACCCTGCCTACATGAGCTATGTCCCGGATAATTACGTTTATCTGGATCTTGCCAGTGAGGAATTCGAGCCACAGTTTGCAACGACCACTTATCCGAGGTATGGCTACGGAATTGAAACATCGGCAAAAACCAGTTACTTTCCTGACCCGTATTATCACAGCACAACTGAATCATCCGAAGGAAAAGAACCCATCTTTCGGGCGGTGTATTTCGGCAAAACGCCTATCCTGCCGTTTCGGTTTGGTATAACGGCTGAATACTTTTACAACGAAGAGGATTTTTACCGTCCATCATGGTATTATGGCGGATGGATGCGTGATGCAATGGGAGCGGACTATAGTTCAGAGCTGATTGACCCCTATGAAGATTACCGTTTGGTAGAAGCCGGAACAAATACAGAAACCAATTCAGGGTATCGTTTTAACGGTTTCCTTGCCTTACCACTTTTTGAGTGGCTCAGTCTTGGATTAGGAGCGACACTCCATCTTGAAAATGCAGACGGAACCTACCGCGATATGGATCACCGGGACGACAGCGATTGGGCTGACGAATATTTGCGCCACACCGACAGTTACCGAAATCGTACCCAAACTTTTGATCAAGACGAAGTGCGCGCCGGGTTAATTTGGTCGCCGAAAAAAACTACACGGTTTGGACTGTCTGTAGGATTTACACCGGGAACTCTGGACCGCTCTTCTGTCGTTACGGATTCATCAAACTACATTTCCATTTATAAAATAAACCAACCCGACTCCAGTATTTATCGAAGCCATGGCGGATCTGACAACACCCAAAACTGGAATTATGACGGAAATTCCGTCTGGGCAACACTTCACGGAGATATTACACTATCCGACGGACTGCTTCTGCGGTTTTCTGCCCATGCAGAAAAGGCCGGGGCAGACCTGACCGAATCAGAAAATTATTATAAAGGTAGTTATTATTATAGCTCCTATTGGCGAACTTACGATGACACAAGTTACCGTCGAATTTCCGAATCAGAGTCCTGGGCAACAATGAACCGCATCGGACGTGGAGAGTTCTCACGCAATCATCAGCGGATATCAATCGGCGTTGACTGGACAATCAGCCCATCCCTGCGATTTGTGGGAGGCGCAAGCCTTGATCATCAGAATCTTAAACAAAAAGCGGAAGAACCATTCATCGGTGAAAAATATTCACATCGGCATTATGAAGGATATGATTGGTACAATTATTCTGATAAGACAAATACCAAACTCGATGATAAACAATTTACCTGGCGGAATGAACAGAATCGGACTTCCGTTGCGATACCAATCGGTGTGCTTGTCGGCATAACCGATAATATCGAATTTCAAATCGGGCTCACCAAGGTGATGGAACACGTTGATGTGGACGAAAGTTATGATCTGGTCGTGTATCATGAGTCCTCAACCACAACCGTTGACGGAGTCGTAACCATCGAAGAAGATTCCGCTTACGTCGAAGGACATGAATTTCCGGGGGAACACTATTTTGCAAACAAATATCATTTGAACGCCGGTGTGTCGATTAAACACAAAGACCGCTTCAAGCTGACTGCCGTGATAACGGAATCCATTTTAGAACCGCGCTCATTAAAAATCGGTGCGCAGATTCTCTGGTAAATGACCGATTTTGGATTTATTAAAAACCCCTTGCAT
>JACNKV010000082.1 GCA_014381855.1 Fidelibacterota bacterium
TCATACTCCGCAAAATGTAGGTGTGATACATGAGATTTGTGGAGCCAGACGGGATCGAACCGACGACCTCCTGAATGCCATTCAGGCGCTCTCCCAACTGAGCTATGGCCCCAAATATTTTCAACTACTTTCTTAAAAAACGACCTTCCCGACATACTATGTCGGGACGCAAATACTTTGTTTCTTGTCAAAGATAGCGAGTCGAATTTAGTAATTTGTATTGATTTTACACAACAGTTTGATCAAGATTTGGGTATGGTTATTCTCTCGTTTTTCACTCTTTCCAATGGAATTCTTTAGCTTACCATGCTTAAACTCATCCATACAGAAAGTTGCACGAGTTATCTCTGTAAATACGAGTATTTTGGACGTCAATTATATTTATAAAGAATTGAATTTTCCCAATGTTTTTCTCGACGAGAAACATATTTATTTCTCTTTTGGAATTGTACTTTATTTTTTCCATGAATAGATTCAGCCTGTCAACCAAGCGAATTATCGTTAATTACCCCGTTTTTCGGGGTTCTTTTACTTGACCAGTTCATAAACAAAACACTGAAACACAACTCCTATTTCTAAAGGAAGATGAGAATGGCCGAAGCTATTGAGCTTGATTTTACTGCGGGAAAATCCATACAGAGAGAGATTGATCCAAGGGTAAAAGAAACCCTGCTGAACATCCAAAAAGAAACTGACGATCGTCAAAACGATGATGTCGATAAAAAATATCATGTAGATACATATTATGATAACGATTCATTGGGTGGTGATGTTTTAAAAAACAAATATCTTGCCCCCGGGGAGACACATCCCACTGACTTATGGATGCGGCAAGCCGTTGCTATTTCTTCCATCGAAAAAACCAAACGTTTGCAAGACATTTGGACACAAAACTTTTACGCCATTCTTGAAGATTTTAAATTCGTCCCGGGTGGGCGGATTATGCATGGTGCCGGCAGAGAGGATATCACCACTACCCTGAATAATTGCTATGTTGTCGCCATCAGAGATGACTCCATTCGCTCCATCTACAAAACGATAAACGATGAAGCGCTCACGTATAAATATGGTGGTGGCTGTGGCCACGATCTTTCTGTCCTGCGTCCTTCGGGAGACCCCATTAACGGAACAGGCGGTGAATCCTGCGGTCCAACCGGCTTTATGAATCTGTTCAGTGAAAACACAAACACGATTGCTCAACATGGACGCCGTGGGGCAAATATGCAGACACTTCGGGTTGACCATCCTGATATTGAAAAATTTATCCAAATCAAGACAGGGGATCCGAATATGGTTAAATATTCCAATCTCTCCGTTTTGCTGACGCACGCGTTTATGGAAGCGGTAGATAAGGATGAGGACTTTGATCTTACCTGGGGAGGAAAGGTATATAAGACTGTCAAGGCAAAATATCTATGGAATATGATTGTTCAACATGCACACTCTAGCGCAGAACCCGGATTAATCTTTTGGGACACCATGAAAGAATATCATAATGCAGAGTACTGCAGCCCGCTTGTCTCAACAAATCCATGTGCCGAACAGCCTCTTCCCGATGGCGGATGTTGTAATCTTGGCTCGGTTAACCTGGAACGGTTTGTCGACGAAAAGGGTAATTTTATGGTTGAAGATTTTCAGCAAACTGTTTCAGCCGGGGTGCGATTTTTGGATAATGTGGTCGACTACAATATGAACCGCCATGCGCTTAAAGGGCAAAAGAAAAACGCAAAAAATGATCGAAGAATCGGACTTGGCGTACTTGGTCTTGGGGACATGCTGGTAAAAATGGGGATCCGTTACGACAGCGAAGATGCCTTACAAACTGTCGATCAAATTATGCAGATATTTCGAGATACTGCCTACGAAAGCAGTATCGAGTTAGCGAGAGAAAAGGGGGGATTCCCCAACTTTGATTCTACGGAATATATGAAGAGTAAATTTATCAAATCCCTTCCAAAGGATATTCGGAGCAAAATACTGCAGTCCGGAATTCGTAATGCAACGTTAACCACCGTTCCGCCAACCGGAAGCGGTGCTATCGTCGCAAGAGTATCGTCCGGAATTGAACCCATCTTTGCCACCAGCTATATGCGCCGTGTTAAAAAGAATGAAGGGTATGGAAATGATTTTGAAGAATACAAAGTGTATCATCCGATTATAAAGAAATTGTTCAAAGATGATATCAATCTTCCCGATTACGTCGTCACAGCACACAATATTGATCCGTTCTTCCGTGTAAAAATGCAGGGTATATTACAAAAATATATTGACAGCTCAATTTCATCTACGGTGAATCTTGCAGAGGATATTTCCGAAAAAACCGTTGGAGATATTTATATCGCTGCCTATAAAGCTAAACTTAAGGGGATTACGGTTTACAGAGAAGGTTCCCGCGAAGGAATCCTCATCACCGAAAAAACCAAGGAAAAGAAAAAAGAGTCACAGCAAGCTACGGTAGAAGAGGTGAAACGTACTCCCCGAATCCGGCCGATTGTCACTATGGGGGTCACACGGCGCATCCGAACCGGAGAAGGAACGCTTTATATCACGATAAACGAAGATAATGACGGTTTATGTGAGGTGTTCACGACTATCGGAAAAGCAGGCGGTCATGCTGCGGCACAATCTGAGGCAATTAGCCGCTTAATCTCACTTGCACTTCGATCCGGAATCAACCCGGATGCGATTATTAAACAACTCAAAGGAATCAGCGGTCCAAACCCAACATGGGAGGACGGAAGACTTATATTATCTACTCCCGATGCAATCGGAAAAGCATTGGATGATTATATGCTTGATAGAGATCAGGACAACGTGGATAATACAAGTCATGCCACGCATTTTACGATGGCAAACGATCGTGAATCTTCTAAATCAGACGTAAAAGATTTCACAATTAAAAATATAACCACCTGCGAAGATTGTGGTGGTCAGGTGCAGCACGAAGCCGGATGTGTAACTTGTATGAGTTGCGGTTTTTCAAAATGTGAATAATAGCAGATACTGCTACAGGAATAAAAAAAGCCCCTGGCAACAGGGGCTTTTTAATAGTCCGGCGATATACTAAACTTCCAGTATTTCTTTTTCTTTCTCTTCTTGGTCCGTATTTAATATTTCAATATGTTTATCCGTCAACTCTTGAGTTTCCTTTTCTGCCCGTTTAATTTCATCCTCTGAAATATGTTCTTCATCCTGTGCTGTTTTCAGATGTTGGTTCGCATCACGTCTGACATTTCGAATGGCAATTCGTCCTTCTTCCGTCAGCCGATGAATAACCCGAATTAATTCTTTACGTCTCTCTTCAGATAACGCCGGTATAGGGACCATAATAGCCGTTCCGTTGTTGGTTGGATTCAGTCCTAAGTTATGCTCCAAGATTGCTTTTTCTATCACGGGAATTAATGTTTTTTCATACGGCTGAATGGTAATAAGTCTAGGTTCCGGTACCGACATATTTGATACTTGATTCAATGGCATTTTTGATCCGTAATAATCAACCTGGATCGCATTAAATATTTCCGGGTTAGCCCGACCCGTGCGGATTTTAGCTAATTCAGCCCGCGTATGAACAACCGCCTGGTCCATTCGATGCTCTGCATCGTTAATAATCGTATCAATCATGTGGTTTACTCCTGTATTAACGTTCCAAGTTTACTACCTAAAATAATACGTTTCAAGTCTCCGGAATTACGAATATTAAAAACGTGAATCGGGAGTGTATTTTCCATGCAAAGCGTAATCGCCGTCATATCCATCACTCGCAGATTTTTTTGGAGAACATCTTTATAGGATATTGTGTTATACAAAACAGCATCGTTGTATGTCATAGGATCTTTATCGTAGACCCCATCCACTTTTGTACCCTTTAACACAATTTCTGCATCCAATTCACTCGCCCTAAGCGCTGCAGCGGAGTCTGTACTAAAAAATGGATTTCCGGCCCCGCCCGCCACAATGACAACACGACCTTTTTCAAGATGACGCAACGCCCTACGGCGGATATATGGTTCAGCAATTTGCGATACTGAAATAGCAGATAGTGTACGGGTCTCACATCCTATCTTTTCAAGAGCATCTTGGACAGCGATTGCATTCATCACTGTGGCAAGCATACCTAAATAGTCTCCGGTAACTCTTGACATACCTTGGTCTGCGGCATTGATACCTCGAAAAATATTACCGGCACCTATAATTAAACCAACTTCAACCCCCTCGTCCCGGATAGACTTAACTTCCGTTGCCAAATACTCAGCGCGATCGGGCTGAATACCAAAGCCCTGTTCACCGGCGAGAACTTCTCCACTCAATTTCAGGAGAACCCGCCTGTAAACAGGGCTTTTCATTTTTATCCGTAAACCGTTCTTAGGCTTCTTCGCCTACGGCAAACCTTGTAAATCGGTTAATCGTAATATTTTCACCAAGTGTGGCAATCGTTCCCGTAATAAGGTCTTTTACTTTTTTATCCGGATCTTTAATGAACGTCTGCTCAAGCAAGCAATTTTCCTGATAAAATTTATTCATTCTGCCTACAACCATTTTTTCAATAATATTATCCGGTTTGCCTGAGCCTTTTGCTTGTTCTTGATAAATGTCTTTTTCCCTGTCGATTATCTTCTCAGGAACATCCTCTTTGGATATAGAAATTGGATTTGTTGCCGCAACCTGCATTGCAATATTATGAGCCAAGTTTACAAAGTCTTCAGTTTTTGCAACAAAATCGGTCTCACAACCGACTTCAAGCAATACGCCAAGACGTCCGCCGTGGTGAATATATGAGAAGACTAACCCTTCTTTAGCAAGACGGCTCCCCTTCTTTTCTGCTTTGGCAGCACCTGACTTCCTTAAAAAGTCCACAGCTTTTTCCAAATCACCTTTTGATTCTTGTAATGCTCTCTTACAATCCATCATTCCTGCGCCTGTTTTTTCACGCAGTTGTTTTACTAATTTTGCATCAATAGTCATTTGTTACTTTCTTCTGACTTTTTTTTTGTCGATTTCTTTTTTGTGGTTTTTTTTGCAGTAGACTTTTTGGCCACAGTCTTCTTAGCCGTTGTTTCTTTTGTAGAAGATTTTTTCGTATCTGTCTTTTTTGTTGCTGTTTTTACAGTAACTTTTTTAGAAATAGCCTTTTTCTCTGTCGTTTTTTTAACAGCAGATTTCTTAGGTTTACCTTCTGTTTTTTTCTCTGAAGAAACTTTTGCAGTCTTATCTTCTTCTTTTGGGCTACTTTCTTTTTCAGTCTTTACTTCTTCAACTTTTTCCGGTTTAGGTGTTGGTGTTGTTTTTTCTGCTGCTGCTACTGCAGCTTTTTCCGCTTCCGCTTTTTCTAATAGTAGAGCCTGTTTCGCTTCTTCTTTTTCCTTTGTTGCCTGTTCCATCTTTTCTTTTTTCTCTGTGAGAGTATCGATAACAACATCAGCTAAAGCTGAAACTATTAACTGGATCGTTCGTATGGAATCATCATTTGCGGGAATAGGATAGTCAATGTTCCTTGGATCTGTATTTGAATCCACAATCGAAATAATCGGGATATCTAAGCGTTTCGCTTCAAGAACTGCTGTTGCTTCATAATCGATGTCCACGATCACGATCGCATTCGGTAGACGTCTCATATCTTTAATTCCCCTATGCTGATCTGAGAGTTTTATTCGCTCTCTATGCAACATCTGGAGTTCTTTTTTCGTCAGATTCTCATAAATACTGGAACTTTCTTTTTCCAGTATCTGTAAACGTTTGATACTTTTTTTAATTGTAGAAAAATTGGTCAGCGTTCCACCCAGCCAGCGTTCAACCACATAAAACATTCCGCAGCGATCAGCCTCTTGCTGGACAATATCTTTTGCTTGTTTTTTTGTACCGACAAAGAGAATTTCACCTTTTTTCTGCACGATATCTTTTACAAAGTTTTGTGCTTTTTCTAACCCTTTAAGTGTCTCCTCCAAATTTATAATATGCACCCCGTTTCGTTCCATAAGAACGTAGGGTTTAAAATTCGGATTCCATTTACGTGTCACATGTCCAAAATGTGCACCGGTACTGAGAAGGTCGTCGAATGTAATTTTAGCCATAATCTTAACGTTTTGAGAATTGGAAGCGTTTTCGGGCACCTGGTTGACCATATTTTTTTCGTTCCACTCTTCGTGAATCTCTGGTCAAAAATCCAGCTGCTTTTAATGAAGCCCGATAGTCTTCATTCACCTGGATAAGTGCACGTGATATACCAAGACGAATCGCTCCGGTTTGCCCGGTTAATCCGCCGCCTTTTACGTTGGCAGTAATAGAATAACTTTTTTCACAATCCACTAACTTTAACGGCTGCATGACATCAATAGCAAGAGTTTCTCTGCACAGATAGTCTTTAAACTCTTTACCGTTGATGATAAATGCACCATCTCCGGGAGTCATATACACTCGAGCAACCGACACCTTGCGACGACCGGTTGCATAATAGGTAGCCTTTGTCATTTAAGCTCCAATGATTTTGGTGTTTGCGCCTGATGAGGATGTTCCGGTCCGGAATAGACCTTCAGGTGCTTAAATAGTTCTCGTCCTAACCGGTTATGAGGAAGCATGCCTTTTACGGCATATTCAATCACTCGTTCCGGAAAAGTACTAAGTAAATGTTTTAAATCAGTGTTGGAGTCGCCACCCGGATATCCACTATGCTTAAAATAAGTTTTCTTAGTTTCTTTGTTGCCGGTCACACGGATTTTTTCCGCATTAACCACCACAACAAAATCCCCCATATTCATATGAGGAGTAAAACTTGGTTTATGTTTTCCGCGGATTACCTGAGCAATCCGGCTGGCAAAACGACCCAAGGTTTGACCTTCTGCGTCAACAACCCACCAGTCGCGTTGTATTTCTGATTCTTTAATTGATCTTGTTT
This sequence comes from Fidelibacterota bacterium, assembly GCA_014381855.1. GTDB lineage: Bacteria > Fidelibacterota > Marinisomatia > Marinisomatales > JACNKV01 > JACNKV01. Next base: position 6,890 of record JACNKV010000082.1, read on the forward strand.
TCATAATTTCCACTTCGAAAATAGCCCATGAAAATAACACACCTCTTTAATCAGTGTCAATAATTTATCCCAATATTAAATATTTTTTTTATTACTGTCGTGTCAAGTGTGTAGCAACACTCCGGCAGAGCACCTCCTGCCGGAGTGTTTATCAAAATAATACACATTATCCATTGAAAGACAAAGGAAGTCCTTCCAGTTTCTTTAGGCTTTCTTGAATTTCTTCATCTGTCATTACGTGGTCAATTAATCCACCCTCGAGGTAGTTTGTGTACGCTGACATATCAAAGTATCCATGACCTGAGAAATTAAACAGGATCGTCTTTTCTTTACCCTCTTCCCGCGCCTGAATCGCCTGTGTGACGGCAGCATGAACAGCATGACTGGTTTCCGGAGCAGGAATAATCCCTTCATGCTTTGCAAACAAGATTGCAGATTGAAATACATCCAACTGCGAATAGGCTTCGGCACGAATCAATTCATCTTTGACTAACTGACTCAACAGCGGAGCATCTCCGTGGTAACGCAGCCCGCCAGCATGAATCGCCGGTGGGACAAACCCATGTCCTAAGGTATGCATATAAGAAAGCGGAGTCAGTTGTGCCGTATCACCAAAATCATAACGATGTGCACCTTTAGTTAACGTTGGACAAGAGGCTGGTTCTATCGCCAGAAAATCAATGTCTGCTCCGTTAATTTTATCTCTGACAAAAGGAAAAGCAAGTCCTGCAAAATTAGAGCCACCCCCGACACATCCAATGATAACATCCGCACTCTCACCAACTATTTCCAACTGCTTTTTCGCTTCCTGTCCAATAATGGTTTGATGTAAAAGAACATGATTAAGAACTGAGCCAAGCGAATAATTTGTATCCTCACGTCCGGCGGCGTCTTCCACAGCTTCTGAGATAGCGATTCCCAGACTTCCGGGTGTGTCAGGCATTTTTTCACGTATTTTCCTTCCAGTTTGCGTATCCATACTTGGACTGGAAACAATCTCTGCTCCGAAACTTTGTATCATGGCTTTTCGGTATGGCTTTTGATCAAAACTAACACGAACCATATATACTTTTACATCAATACCGAACATTCCAGCGGCGAATGCCAGTGAACTCCCCCACTGCCCTGCGCCTGTTTCTGTCGTAAGTCGTTTGACACCTTCGATATGGTTATAATACGCTTGAGCAACAGCGGTGTTTGGTTTGTGGCTTCCCGTTGGGCTGACTCCCTCATACTTAAAATATATCTTCGCGGGAGTGTTAAGAGCTTTCTCCAAACGATGTGCCCGAATCAACGGAGATGGTCTCCATAACGTCAGCGCTTCCAAAACTGGTTCGGGGATATCAATATACCTATCTTGACTGACTTCCTGAAGAATCAACGGCATCGGGAACAGTGGAGAAAGATCATCCGGTGTAATCGGCTGAAGAGTGCCGGGATTTAACGGTGGCGGCGGCTGGTTTGGCATATCCGCTGCAATATTATACCATTGTCTTGGAATATCTTTTTCGTTGAGAAATATTTTTGTTTGTTTCATGGTGGTTTCCTTATTTTTTTTAATACCATACGGATTTACGTAACCGATGGTTTGAGTTTGAAATTGGGTGAACTATATTAGACTGCGCCCTCGGGCGCAAAAATGTATTAGGCCCGTTGGGGCCAGCACCAGAAATTGGTGAAATAAACTGTATTCGGATGAAATGTTGTTTTCATTACGGTTGAAAACTCAAAACTTTTATCTATATGCTACAACAATTATTTTTATTATTTTTCTGTTGGTCATACAGTCATTGCACCTTCGCACCTTCCAAAGATAAACTTAATATCTTCGAAAGGTTCTTTAATAGAGGATTCGTTACCCTAACCTGTTTTTAAACTAAAAAAGGGAGGTTGGTTCTTTTCTATCCGATTTCAGCCATCATTCCTTTTGATAACGTCAATTGTGGTTTCCCGACAAGTGTTCTCCCAACATACGGAGAATTTTTTGATCGGGAATAGATATCCTCTTCTGTGAACCTCCATTCTATTGTAGTGTCCAGGACGGTAATTTCGGCTTTCGTCCCAATTGAAAAAAGATCTGTTTCAAATCCCATTATTCTACGTGGGTTGACGGTCATTGCAGAAATCAGCGATTCAACATCCCAACCGGATTCTTTCACCAGCACCTTGTTGACAGCTCCAAAACAACTTTCCAACCCAATCATTCCGAAAGGTGCCAGATCGAATGTTTTTTCCTTATCTTCTATTGTATGGGGTGCATGGTCCGTGGCGATGCAATCAATTGTTCCATCCTTCAATCCGGCAATCAATGCTTTTTTGTCATCTGCAGAGCGAACCGGAGGAGCTACTTTCAGATTGGTGTCATAGGTTACCAAATCTGCATCTGTAAAATACAGATGGTGCGGAGTAACTTCAGCGGTTATGTGGATATTCTGTTTTTTCATACGGCGGATATGTTCAACAGACTTTTGTGTACTTGTATGAGGAATATGAAGATTAGAGCCTGCAATCTTCGCAATTTCTATATCCCGATTCACCATTGTAGATTCTGCAATATCAGGATTGCCGGGGAGTCCTAACTTTGTTGAAAAAGCCCCTTCATTCATCAATCCGTCATTTCTGAGACCGACATCTTCGGAATGATTAATAACCGGAGCACCAACCATTTTCCCGTAATCCAAGGCCAAACGCATCACGGTTGCATCCGAAATCGGGACGCCATCATCACTAAATGCGACAGCTCCCTCACGTTTCATCGCAGCCATTTCAGTGAGTTCTTTTCCCTTTTGTCCTTTTGTGACCGCTCCAATAGGATGAACATACACCGGAAGGTTCTCCGCTTTTTCAACAGTGTAGCGAATCGTTTCAGGCGAATCTAAAGGCGGCGTTGTGTTCGGCATCACACACACACACGTAAATCCACCTGCAATGGCGGCTCTTGATCCGGTGGAAAGCGTTTCTTTATCCTCTCTCCCGGGTTCTCTAAAATGGACGTGAATATCACAAAATCCATGTGTGACTATTTTACCGGAGCAATCAATTACCGTAGCAGATTTATCCGCCATTACCTCGCCCACACCGGCGATTTTACCATCCTTAATTAGCACGTCTCCCGGATAAGATTTTTTCGTCAGCGGATCCACAATAGTCCCGCCTTTTAATACCAATGTTTTTGGCTGTTTCGTTACGTTCATGTGTTTCCTTTGTAATTTATTGTTCATGGGTTAAACCTCAAGCTGCTTTCCACCCAGCAACAGATATAAAATTGCCATTCGTGAGGCAACTCCATTTAATACTTGGTCTAAAATGATTGCATTTTTGCTGTCAGCGACTGAACTGTCAATTTCCGTTCCTCGATTCATCGGACCCGGATGCATAATGACAATTTCTTTTTCGTGATTCTGTAGACGTTCGGTCGTAATGCCGAACAAATTACGGTATTCTCGAATAGACGGAAAAAGTCCAATACCCATGCGTTCCATTTGGATGCGTAAAACATTCACGGCATCTGCCCAGTCTAATACTTCGTCAACATTGTAAGACACGTTCACACCCAGTTCCTCAATGTTCGGTGGAATCAATGTCGGAGGACCACAAAGAGTGACCTCCGCACCCATGGCGATTAGCCCGTGGATATTACTAAGCGCAACCCGACTGTGAGAGATATCTCCGATGATGCCAATTTTCAATCCTTTAATTTTCCCAAACTTCTCTTGAATACTCATCATATCCAAGATTGCTTGTGTCGGGTGTTCATGCGTTCCATCACCTGCGTTTATGACTATTGCGTCCACGTGTTTCGTCATATGCAGCGATGCCCCCGGTGACGGATGTCGCATAACAATTGCATCAATCTTCATTGCTTCGATATTTTGAGCTGTATCTTTAAAGCTTTCTCCTTTTTTCAAACTGGACGTCGAAGCGGAAAAATTGACCGTATCTGCACTGAGTCGTTTTTGCGCCAACTCAAAACTAATCCGTGTCCGTGTGGAATTCTCGTAAAAAAGGTTTACGATTGTTTTTCCCTGTAAAGACGGCACCTTCTTAATCGGCCGGTCTAACACTTCACGGAACCCAAATGCGGTATCAATAATCGTCTGAATATCCTCTGCAGGATAGCCCTCTAACCCAAGCAAGTGTCTCTGTTTCAGCATGATGCCTCCTCGTCATAGATTCTTAGTTCTACAGCGTCTTTTTTATCTATTTCCTCTAGCAATACATTCACATGCTGTCCTTCATGAGTTGGGATATTCTTACCGACAAAATCGGCTTTAATCGGCATTTCTCTGTGCCCTCTATCCACCAGAACTGCCAGCTGAATTTTTGATGGTCTTCCAAATGATAACAAAACTTCAATCGCGGCCCGAATGGTTCGCCCGGTGTACAGCACATCATCCACGAGCACCACGGTTTTATCATCGATGGACTCCGGGAGATTTGTTCCTTTAACCTGTGGCACAACCAGCCTTTCGCGGAAGTCATCTCGGTGAAAAGTAATATCGACGGAACCGATTGGGATATTGGTTTTGGCATATTCGTCCACCAGAGCTTTGATGCGCTCAGCTAGTGGTTCGCCCCGGGTTTGGATTCCAACCAGAACAATATCCTCTGCTCCGTGGTTTTGTTCAAGAATTTCATGAGACAGCCGGGTAACGGATCGACTGATTGCGGTAGCATCCATGAAAAGCTTTATCTTCGATGGTGTCATTCATCCTCCTTATTTTTTGTAAAAAAAAACCTCCTGCAGGCAGACGATTTCCTTTGTGGAAACTCCCTGTGCGGAGGTTACGTTCTGCCCTTACCTTCTCTCTGGAACGGTTTAAAGGGTCATTCCGGGGTGGAATTTAACATGGATAATGGAAAATGGAAAATGGAAAATGTTGTAGCGAAGTTGAAGCGAAGAGGAAACCCCGCGTTTTTTGCGGGGCGGAAATCCCGTGTGTTTATGTTTACATCCCGCGTGCTTGTGTTTACATCCCGTGTTTTGTACGGGGTTCTTTACGGGGTTTATTAACTGGGGGCTTATTGTATAAACAGAAGAAAAGGAACCGTTTATTTCTTTGCTTCCTGTTGGAATTTACTTTATAGGACATTTTATCCTGTAAAATTAATAGAGATTGCACGACGAAACGTCCTGCTGAAAGATCCTGTGTTGAGTTTTGAGATTTAGTGTTTTTATCGGGGGAAAATGTTGAATTTTAATTCTTCAATATTGAACAGCTCTCAGCTATAATATGATCACTTACTTCCTCAATATTTGATTCTTCTGTGAGGGTTACCACTAAATCTATCGTCTCTTTTTTGAACCACTGATTTTGCCTTTTGGCATATTGGCGCGTCCGCAAAACAATCTCATCCTCTAATTCATTTTCTGAGAGTTCACCTTTTAAATACCTAAGAATCTCCCGGTATCCTATTGAGTCCAACGGATGAAGGGTTTGCCCCGAATAATGCTTTAGCAAGGATCGTACTTCCTCTATCCATCCGGCCTTAATCATCTGTTTTGTTCGGTGGCGGATTCGCTTCTCCAGTACTTGCATTTCAACATCCAGGCGAACAGTGCATAATTCCAATTTAGGTGTCTGTGATTTACTTTGCTCGGAAAAATGCACTGTTGGGGGTTTTCCTGTCACTTTGTAAATTTCAAGAGCCCGCACGAGTCGCTTCCGGTTATTCGGATGAACAATCTCAGCATATTTCGGGTCAACGTCTTTCAATTGCTGCAACAATGCTTCACCGCCAATTCTATCATATTCTTGTTCAAGATGATCGCGAATACTCCGGTCACTTACGCTGCCTTCAAATATTCCTTTGGTGATTGCTCTATAATACAATCCGGCACCTCCGCAGATGATTGGAGTCTTTCCCCTTGATTGAATATCCTCCGTTGCTACAAAGACTAACTTTGCATATTCTCCGGCGGTAATGTCTTGATTGGGAGAACGAAATCCGATTAAGTGATGAGAAACTGTGGCTTGCTCTTCTGCTGTTGGCTGTGCCGTACCGATTGGCAATCCTTTGTATATTTGCCGCGAATCCAACCCGATGATTTCTCCGTCTATTTTACGGGCGATGGCAAGAGCAAGTCCCGTCTTACCGGAAGCAGTCGGACCAACAATCGTAACTATTTTTAAGGTGTTCTTCATGGATTAAGAATTTTCTTACCTCAAAATTACCAGTCTCAGTAAAGCAGGACAAAGAGCTTTTTTAAAAACGGGGATTGTGTTTTCGTCATTCAGTTCTGACGGATGTCGCGTACCGTAAAAACGAATATATCGCTTTATCCAATTGACATATGATTTTTCTGTCCGGCTTGAATAATGGCGGGTGCGAATAGTTATACGAACCTGATCAAGAAGTTTCGGTTGCCTTTGTGTATCTGCCGTTACTAGATTGCCTTATGGATTATCAACCGGAACCTACGAATATATCCTACAGTGCGCGAAACTCTTCGGACTGTAATTCATCAAACAATAATAACTCAACTTGGGGTGATATCACG
>JACNKV010000004.1 GCA_014381855.1 Fidelibacterota bacterium
TCAGGCGGGAATATCAAAAGGATCCTTATTCAATTACTTTAAAACAAAAAGCGTTCTTTATGACCATATTTACAAATTAGCTTTAAGAGAAGTAAAAGCATATCTCCGGCAAGTCCGGGATGAAACAGTAGATTATTCTTTTAATGAGCGCCTATCCAAAGTTGTTGATTCAGGTGTACAATTCATTACAGAACATCCACGGTTAGCACGTATATATTTTAGATTGGTTTATTCTGGAGATTCCCCAAATCGAAAAAATATTGTTACAGAACTACAAAGCATGTCCGAAGATTATTTAGGAAATATTATACAGGATGCCATGGATAGAAACGAATTAGATCCCAATTTAAATAAGATTCAATCGGTCTTTTTTCTCGATGCGGTTTTGAATCGGTTTTTGAATGAATATCATGAAGCGATTGAAATGGGGAATCAGCAAAAGTTTAATAGAGATGAATGGGTGAAAGGGATTACAACATTTTTTAGCAAGGGGCTAAAGTGAAACGCAAAGACGCAAAGACGCAAAGTGTAGAATATCCATCTGTGCAGGATATGAACGATGATCAACGCATTGGAATCGTGAAGGATATTTTTGCTTCAGTAACAGACAAGTATGATTTTTTGAATCGATTTCTATCTTTAAGACGCGATGTGGCGTGGCGAAAACGAACCGTTAATGAAATGAATTTCTTCTCCACAAACCGATTTTTAGATGTGGCTACTGGGACAGGTGATTTAGCCTTGGATTGTGCCAACACTTATGAAAATGTGAATGTAGTTGGTGTTGATTTTGTTCAAGAAATGGTGAATAACGGATTGAAAAAAGTCGATGCACAAAATTTGAATAATCGTGTAGAGCTCAAATGGGGAGATGCAACAAATATTGAATTTGAAGATAATTCCTTTGATGTAACTGCCAATGCGTTTGGTATTCGGAATATTCCAGATAAAGAAAAAGCATTATCAGAAATGAAACGCATTATTGTTAATAATGGGCAAGTCATGGTTTTAGAGCTCACAACGCCGGAACCGGGTTTTTGGCGAAGCACTTATGGTTTTTATCTAAATGGAATATTACCAAAGCTAGCTAAATGGTTTACGAAAAATCCGGCGGCGTATGAATATCTTGCTGACTCCATTATGAACTTCCCCACACGGAAAGAATTTTTAGTGCTAATGAAATCAGTTGGACTGAAAAATTGCAGGGCGATTCCGTTAACGTTTGGAGTATGTACTTTATATATTGGGGATAAATAGGATGAACCTGAAAAAATGAAAAAAACAAAATAGATTAATTGGAGAAATAAAATGACAGAAAATGAATTATTGGAATTTATCCGGAACCAAGAAAAAAACACATTGGCAGAGAATCTTGGCATCGTGGTTACAGATGCATCAAAAGAAAAAGTTGCGGGAAGAATGCCTGTTGATAGCCGTACAAAACAACCATTGGGAACACTTCATGGCGGTGCATCAGTTGCCTTCGCAGAAACATTAGGCAGTATTGCTGGCACGCTTCATGTAAATTATCCTGATGAATTTGTAGTAGGGGCAGAAATAAATGCAAACCACATTAAAAGTGTAAAATCGGGTTGGGTTAATGGTATTGCAACCCCTATTCATATAGGCAAAAGAACTCAAGTGTGGAATATTAGGGTTCGTGATGAAAATGACCAATTAGTTTGTATTTCACGATTAACACTTGCTGTAGTAAAAAAGGGATAACTCACTATGCATGAGAACCTTGTTGAAAAATCTACTGATATAAAATCCCTTTGGTTAAGCGTGATGGCCAAAAAAGGTTCCATTGCTATGTGGCGATGCCCACGAGAACTAAAATCATATTTTTTGGCGGATTTATCCGGATCTCCTAAAAAAGGTCGCATGGATCTTCAAAATACAGAGTCGGGATTTGTTGTTAGCCCATTCATGAATCCGGAAGGGAACGAAACGCTATTTTTGAAGTCTGATATTTTAGCTTTATCAAATGAAAATGGGAATTGGGAAGTAAAGACGGGAAAACCACAAAGTCACGGAAACACCGAGAAAAAAAATAAAATGCCTTATCATTTGAATACGCGTCCTGATACAGAAATTTCCGGTGAAAAATCTCACTTTATTAAAATGGTAGAAAATGGAATTAAGGCCATCGAAGAAGGCGAATTTGATAAGGTGGTTTCAGCGCGAACTTATGATGAACCACTTCCGATACAATTTGACATTATTACCCAGTTTAATCGGTTAGAAAAAGCTTATCCCGATGCCTTCGTAAGTTTGGTTTCCATCCCGGATCGTGGCACGTGGATGGGAGCCACACCAGAACTTTTGATTGAATCTTCAACAGACCATTTCCGAACTGTTTCTGTTGCTGGGACACAACCCTTTCCATCGCACAAAGATGTGTCGAAAGCGGCGTGGAATCAGAAAGAAATTGAAGAACAAGCCATGGTGAGTCGCTATATAATTGACCAATTCAAGACCATTCGATTGCGGGAATTTGAAGAGTCAGGTCCCCGATCTGTCCGTGCCGGGAATATGATTCATCTGAAAACAGAGTATAATGTTGATTTAAATGAAGTCCATTTCCCTGAATTGGGTACGGTTATGCTGAATCTACTTCATCCTACTTCTGCGGTTTGTGGAATGCCAAAATTTTCAGCTTTGCGATTTATTGCAGCCAATGAACATTTGAA
>JACNKV010000003.1 GCA_014381855.1 Fidelibacterota bacterium
GCAGTTTTAGAAACTTTATTGGATAAATATTCTGATAGTGGAATTGAAAATATCGAAAATTTGAATATTCTAAATATCAAACCATTTGATCAATTTGGAACACCCGTTGAGATTTTAAAACTGTTCGGTGGGCGAAATCAATTTTTACAAGCAGTAAAAGAATTAGAACACGAAATTTATAAGGCGGCTTAAATGAGTAATATTGGCGGAATTATTAAAACCATCAGAAATTTAATGCGCGGAGACCGTGGAATTAACGGTGATGCCCAACGGATTGAACAAATGGGTTGGATGCTTTTTCTCAAAATATTTGATGATAAAGATATTGAAATGGAAATGTTAGACGGAAATTACCAATCTCCTATCCCAACCGAATTTCAATGGCGAAACTGGGCATCTGATGATGAAGGTATCACTGGGGACGAATTATACAATTTCATAGATTATAAAATGTTTCCGGCTTTGAAAAATCTACCTTCTGCTTCAAACGACCATCGGGCATTTCTCATTAAAGAAGTATTTGAAGGAAATAACAATTATATGAAATCCGGCACCATTATTCGACAAGTGGTGAACAAACTCAACGAAATTGATTTTAATAGTTCAGATGACCGCCATGTATTTGGCGACATTTATGAAGGCATTTTGAAAGAACTTCAATCTGCCGGCGACAGCGGAGAATTTTATACACCGAGAGCCATTACGGGATTTATTGCTGAAATGGTGAATCCAAAATTAGGTGAACTCATTTTAGACCCTGCCTGCGGAACAGGCGGTTTTTTAACGGAAGCCATTGAACATATTCGCAAAAATGAAGTAAGCAATATCAGCGATAGAAATATTCTTCAGAATTCTCTCAAAGGCATTGAACTCAAACCACTGCCATATATGTTAGCAATTACCAATTTGATTTTACACGATGTAGAAATTCCCAATATATTTTATGACGATGCACTCTCACGGGAACTCACATCCATTACACAAAAAGACAGAGTGGATTGCATTTTAGCCAATCCGCCATTTGGTGGAAATGTAACAGACGGAATGGAAACCAATTTCCCTATGAATTTCCGCACCAAAGAATCTGCCGATTTATTTTTGATTTTGATGATTCAATATCTCAAAATGGGTGGTCGTGCCGGGATTGTCCTTCCAGATGGTTCACTCACTGGTGATGGCGTAAAACAGCGGATTCGACAAAAATTATTAGATGATTGCAATCTCCACACCATTATTCGTTTACCAAATTCTGTATTTCAACCCTATGCCAGTGTGGCGACGAATCTTTTGTTTTTTGAAAAAGGAAAACCCACAAAAGAAGTCTGGTATTACGAACATAAACTACCGGAAGGTCAAAAATCATACTCTAAAACAAAGCCCATTCGCATTGAGGAATTTGACCCCATCCGAAAATGGTGGAAAAATAGAGAAGAAAACGAATTGGCGTGGAAAGTGGATATTGAAACCATTAAAAAGAGCGGTTACAATTTAGACATCAAAAATCCACACAAAGCGGAAGAAGAAGAAATTCACTCATCTTCCGAATTATTGGATATGCTTCATACATCCTTTGGGAAAAGTGATGCTTTGCTGTCGAAGTTAAAACTGGAATTGAGTAATGACCAAATTAATTAAAACAACCGAGTATAAAGATTTTATTCAAACGGTAAAATCCAAAATTCAATCTTCCCAAATTAAAGCGGCAGTTCGGGTGAATGTTGAATTTTTACAACTTTACTGGGAATTAGGAAAAGATATTGTTAAAAAACAGCAGAAGACCACCTGGGGCGAAGGTTTTATTGAGCAAGTAAGTAACGATTTACAAGAAGCATTCCCTGCAATGAAAGGGTTTTCGACGACAAATATTAAATATATGAAAAATTGGTATTTGTTTTTCTCAAATAGTCCACAAGTTGTGGACGAATCAGAAAAAGATAAAATCAGGCAACAAGTTACTCCACAAATATTTCAAATACCTTGGGGTCATAATAGAGAAATCATTACTAAGTGTAAAAAACATGATGAAGCCCTTTTTTATGTAAATCAAACTATTGCAAATAATTGGTCTCGTGCTGTCTTGGTGCATCAAATAGAGTCGGATCTTTTCAGTAGAAAAGGAAAAGCATTGAGCAATTTTGAAACGACACTTCCTGCACCCCAATCTGATTTAGCCAAACAAATCTTGAAAGACCCTTATGTATTTGATTTTTTAGATTTGCAAACAAAACACGATGAAAGAGAATTAGAAAATGCGCTCATAGATCATGTGGCGAAATTCTTGCTGGAGTTGGGAAACGGTTTTTCTTATATCGGCAGACAATATAAAATTGTTGTGGATGGAGATGAATTTTCCATTGATTTACTTTTTTATCATGTTATCCTGCATTGCTTTGTGGTGGTGGAATTGAAAACAGTCAAATTTGTGCCGGAATTTGCAGGCAAGTTAAATTTTTATGTAACGGCTATAGACGAACAAGTAAAAAGTAAACCGGATAATCCCACGATTGGAATGCTGATTTGCAAATCGAAAAACAATACGGTGGTGGAATATGCCATTAAAGATATCAATAAACCCATTGGCGTGAGCGAATATATCCTGACCAAAAATTTACCGCCAAATCTACAATCCGCCTTTCCTACCATTGAAGAAATTGAAGCAGGACTGGAGAAAACCAAATGA
>JACNKV010000086.1 GCA_014381855.1 Fidelibacterota bacterium
ACTTTCTACTTCAATAGTTTGTCTATTGTATCGGATAATTCTTTTTCAAAATCTTCGTCTTCATTAAATCCTTGTTTAATCAGTTGGATTGTTTGATATTTGTCAATCACAAAAAGGCGGGGCAATGTTTCTACGCCGTATCGTTCTTTTGCCACCCCTCTGTTGTCGTTCAGTACCGGCACGTCGATTCCCTTTTTGGTAAGAAATGGTCCGGCTTTGGGATAATCTTCAAACCCGGAAATGGTTCGCGTGGCTTCGGTGATATCAATCAGAAAAAACTTAATTTTTTGATCTGAATATTTTTCGTACAAATTTTGGATATGCGGTAACTCTTTCATGCAGGGTTTACACCATGTTGCAAAAAAACTCAACACTACCACATGCCGATCCGGTTGTGTGGTAAATTTACGCAGACGTTCATCTTTCCCGACGGTCCATGTTTTCAAAAACTCATAGTGTAGGATTTTGGGTTTTATCTTTCCCGTTGGCAATTCCTGTAACGCCCACGATGGGGCAATATCTCCAAGGTTTAATACCACGATTTCCGTTCCGTTTGTATCCGGCACAGATACTTCCGTTTCTTGTCCAATGACGAGTGAAAGCATTCCAATTCCGATTAATAGTGTTTTCAATATTAATGTTTTCATGTGTTTTACCGCCTCCGGCGGGTTAGGTGTTGTCGTGTTTATGTGTTGTGCGTTAGGAGTTAAGTGTTTGTGGTTCAATATTTGTTTTATTTCCCTATTCAAATTTGTTGTAATCTACTAACTTTTTCTGTCTTCCCCGTAGAAATAGTTTGTTCCTCACATTTCACTGTGCAAACTATCTCCTGTCTTAATCTTAGTCCAATACGACGATCACTCGACAATCTTTCAACACACCGTACGAGGATTCTGCAGACCGTAGAGCTGAGACATCTTTGTTTCCAACGATGACATCCGTTTTATTCGTCCCGCTGACGGCAACAGCTTTTATGACTAAGGGATTCCCTTTTACACGTTGATCCGCAGCTGCAGATTCCAATGATTTTGAATAACCAACTACACCATTCATAACTGCATATTCTCTGGAATAATCCCCGGGTCCATAAAGAACGTTCTCACTTTGATCCAAAATCTTCGGAGACATCGCCGGACGGCAGCCAAGTCCTGTGGCATCTAAAATAATTCCGGTAATCGAAGATGTTGTCGTTGACGCCACCGTTGAAGATTGTGGTACCGTTGATGCTCCTTCAGAAATATTCACGGTTGCAGGGGCAATTAATATCTCTGAGATCCCGCTCATCTTGACCTCGTATGTAACCTCTAACGACGTGTCACTCAAGTACGTAGGTTCGCCGACCTGATACGCCCCACGAATAGCACCTTTTACCTGACTGCGAATGACATCATCAAACATCGCCCCGGAAATCGTCGTTTCACTATTTACAACGACTCCGTTCACAATTTCAATTAGGTTTCTTAGAGCGTCTTGTTTGGCAATCCGCAATGCCGACCGCCTCGCCTGCCCTGCATTGATAACATTTTCAGGGATAAAACCAATCCCAACGGCGGAAATCGTTCTGTCAGAATAATTGATTGCCCCTTTTTCAAATGTATCACCGACAAAACTTTGAGCGGATACAGTCGCACTCAAAAGGATGATGGTAATTATACGTGTGATATGTTTCATGACTTCCTCCGATTTATTCTATAATTTCTGTGGTGATTCTATTTCCAGACAGACCGGTTACTTTAATGGAGAAACCATCCGGAGCAGTTCGGGTTAATCCCATGGCAAGGTCCTTGGCTTTTCCTTCAAATTCCACTTCATATTCTGCGACACCATCGTTCAAGCTTTTTGCATACGCATTTCGGATTCCTGACACAGTTTGAGCTTTCAGAAATGATTCAAACATCATGTAGGATCCAAAGTCCGCATTTTTCAAAATAATGAATACTTTGATAAAATTCGCCTGCTGTGTACTCCATTTTTCGATAAGCTGACGCATAATCTGTTTCCCAAGTTTATCTGCAGCATCGTTGACTGCGTTAATGCCTGCCGTTGATTCGGAAATGTGTGGTTTTTTTCCTCGTGCTTGCGGGACTACCGCCAAAATTTCTCCGGTATCTGCACGGATAATCTTTCCGTTAATATCCGCCTGTCCGGAAAACATTGGGGAGCTCAGAATTTTTCCACCTGAAGATATTTTCGCCGTTCCAAGCACGATGATTTCTGCACCAAGTTGTATGGCAATCTGAGCTGCCGCAGACACGTCGCCTGCCAACGCTTTCTCATAATCCGGTTTACCTCTCATAGCAGAAACCAATTGACGGTCCACTACATCGAAGCCTTTGTTATGGAAAACACTCATTAATTTTGTCTCGGCAAAATCCGTCGGCACTTTGTCAATTAAATTGTCCTCTCTGAACAAAAACAAAAGTCGTGGGCGATTCATACTGTTTAAAAGAGTTTGGAATGCCGCCTCATCCTGCATCACTTGGTCTAAAATATCCGTGACCTGAGCACGGATGGTGATTTCCCAAGAACCATCAGGCGTTTTCTTTTCTGTTACTATCTCAAATGTTTTAACAAACCCGGCAGCTTTTGAATAAATATTATCTGTCAGCGATGTCGCAGTCACCACGGTTTCAGAGGAAATATATGCACCAAGTCCCATTTCCACGGCATCCCGCTTTGCTTGTTCTACCGCTGCGTCTTTTGTTAAACCCAGCCCGGTTCCTTGCACGGTGACCACATCTGCAAAGACTGTCGACGCCAAGATAATAAACGCTAATACTCTGATTTTTTTCATCAACATTGGATGTATCCCTCCATTCTCCCTTTCATAAGGGCAAGTTAAATTATCCATACATCCGACAGAATGCAACATGATTTCACAAAAAGTGGCGTAGGTCACATATCTCATTTCTCTCTATTTTATTTCAGATAATTTACTCCTATATTCTACCGTCCAATATGCTCAAAGAAAGCTTTAAAAAGGAGTTCCCCATGAAGCTAAACAACTTATTCTTATTCACTATTTTAATTGGCCTGTTTATCGGATGCAGTCAAAAACCCCAAAGTGATGTGGATACCCCCGAGTACCATTTCCGCGCCGGAATGCGCGCTGTTGAACTAGGAGAGTATTCCAATGCAATCCCCTCTTTTGAGCGTGCCGTTGCTTTGGATCGTAAATTTGCCCCCGGATTTGCCGGATTGGGATTGGCGTACGCACACCTTGGACAAACTAAAAATGCGAAGAAATTCATCGGAAAAGCCGAAAGTAAAGGCGGAAAAGACCCCGATGTACTCGCATTATGTGCCCGTGGGTGGATTGCCATGCGACATGACGAAAAAAAATGGTTCAAGCGCGCTGAAAACCTCTTAAAAAAAGCATTGAAAAGAGATGAAAATCATGAGGCGTCTCTTTATCATTACGGCGTGGCACATTTGTTTCACTATGATTTTACCGACGCGGAATCCTACTTCCGAAAGGTGGTAGAAAAAAGGGGGGATTTTGCGGGAAAAGCGGATGACAAATGGAAACAAGTACAAAAAATCGTCCGTGCAATGCCGGGAACAGCTATCGGGAAAAAAGTGGCTCTTCATGAGAAAATCACAAAGGCTGATCTTGCCGTAATTTTTATGGAGGAACTCAAACTCGGTGAGCTTTTTGCAAAGATGCCCCAAACGTCGTCTCCCGGATTTTATACACCCTCACAAGCGGAAAAAATTGAATCCGTCGCATCACCTCCCGACACAAAAGACCATTGGGCTGAATCTTGGGTGAGAGATATGCTGAGATATGGAATTATGGACGCAAATCCAAACAGCAACTTTTATCCGGATGCCACCATTACACGAGCAGAATATGCCATGGCTGTCCAGCGCCTTTTGGTTGCTGCTACTCGAGACCAAAGTTTAGAAATCCGTTATTTCGGAGAATCACCAGCTCGTTTTAGTGATGTCCCAAGTAGCCACCCGGCTTATAATGCCATGGCACTTTGCACAGAACGCGGCATTATGCAGGCGAATGTCATGACCGGCGCTTTCAATCCTATGGGATCTGTCAGCGGGCCGGATGCGTTATTGATCATTCGCACACTGCAATCATCATTGCGCATGACGTTCTAGAATCTTTTTAGCCCCGCAACACCCCTTGCGGGGCAATTTTCTTCCTTGAAAAGATTGTCCATCCTCCGTCCGGTTGATCAACTTTTTCTGATCTATTTTACCTCCATTATACTTTTATCGTTTTTTCAGATAGCCGGATTTTTATTCCACACAGGATATTCCGTTGGTCTTGTCGTCCTCATTTTTCTTCTTCGTTCGGCAAACCGTTTTTTCGATCATCGTGCTTGGTCTTTCATGTATCTGTTTTATCCGATCTTCTTTTTCATTTGGTTGTATCCACAAGCCTGCGCATTACGGCACAGTTTTATTACGGCTGATTTTGATCCGCGGCTTCTTTCTTTAGAAAAATCCCTCTTTGCGCTTGAATGGTATCGTGTCATTCCAGCCGTTTTCCCGATGTGGGCAATGGAAATAGTACACGGCATTTATTTTTCTTATTACATCACACTGGCAGTGTTTGCGATTATTGCTTGGGCAAGACACCACCGACTCGTTTCTGAGTATATCTTTGTTTTGTCATTTACAATGATTCTTCACCAATGGATGTTAATTCTTTTTCCGGCTTCGGGACCGGTTCACCTCCGAAGCGCTACTATGCCGGAGGGCGTACTTTTTATCCCTGCAATGAATTGGATTTACAGCACACTCGATCAAGGTGGAGGTGCCTTCCCAAGTTTGCACGTAGCCGCCGCATTTGTGATGACCCGCTACAGCATTCGGTTTTTCCCTAAAAAACAATTGGTGCTGATACTCTATTTTATTCTGATCGCCTTTTCCACAATTGCCGGGTCTTACCACTATGCAATTGACATCGTTGCCGGAGTGATTACCGGCTGGATTTCACTGCAGATTGGTGCCTATATTTATTCGTATCTTACACGGCATGAAGAAACTTAAATACTTCCTCGTTCTGTTATTCGTTACTGTTTCCTGCGTTGAGCATGTGATTACAGTGCGCATCCATCCTGACGGTCACTATACAATGCAAATAAGGTCCTCCGGAGATTCTACAGACGTATTTGACAACGATTTTTCCCATCCAATACCGAATGATATCTGGATGAAATCCATCCAATCATCCGTGGAAGAAAACGACACCATTTGGACAATGACCACTCAAGGATATTTATTCGGTTTCACACGATTTAATGAAGACTCTCTTTCCCTTGCTCCGCTTCGGTACCCGGTGAATTTGATTAAAAAAGAAGGATGGATATCCACTCGATTTATTTTCAGCCAAATATTTTCCGGCAGAGGTGCTTTCCGTAAATATCCGATTCTGGCAGAAGCTCTTCGATCGAACGCAAAATTAGATTCCATCCGCTGGATGCCGGAAGCAATGGAGTATATTTGCACCCAAGCAATTCATGATATTCAGACAACTCATCATTTTGATATCGAGACGATATTTTTGGAACGTATCCGTCATCATTTGCAGAATTATTTCATCCATGTAAAAAAAGAAAAACTCCTGAAGGAATTAGATGAAAATCGTGATATTTTTCTACGGCGGGCATTCTCTCCTTTTTTAACACAACTTCCGGACGAATTTATTCCGGCGATGAGTCAGGCAATGAAACCGCATGAAGAGGAGCTCCGCATCACGATGGGATTGCAGGATGATTCGTTTGAATATCGTGTGTTGATGCCGGGGATGATGACCCATACAAACGCCGACACTATTATGAATGACACCCTTAAATGGATATTTGATTTGGAGACATTTTTGAATGATGATGTAACAATAGAGGCGGAATCCGTTATCTTTTCGCAAACCAGACTCCAACAACTCATTTTACTTCTTGTTTTATCGCTACTGATTTTCATTGGCGTGATGTGGAAACGAAGCAGATGATTTTCGTATTAACGAATACAAAACCTCATTAAATTTCCCCTGTTCACAAAAGGAAAAATGATGGATTCCCTATCGAAAATCCAAAAAGACTTTATCGGATTAAATACAAAATACACGTTGGCAAACGGTGAAAAGACCCGCCGTATTTACTTGGATTCTACTGCATCAACGCTCATGATGGGCGCAGCAAATGATGCCATTAAGTCCTTTTACCACCACTATGCAAACACGCACAGCCTTTTGCATTTTTCCGCAAAAATTTCTACAAATGAGTACCGGTTTGCCCACGAACGAATTCTGTCCTTTGTTCAAGCCGATCCAAATGATTATACATGCTTTTTTACCGGAAGCGGTACCACAGCCGGCATGAATCGTCTTGCTCGTGTTTTCAGAGATTACCGGCCGCACCATCCTATTGCCGTCATTTCACTTATGGAACATCACTCCAACGACCTTCCACACCGTAAACATGCAAAAAAGGTTGTCCACGTTCCGCTCACAAACCATGGCGGAGAGCCGGGATGTATCAACATGGATGCATTAGAGGAAATACTTCGAAAACACTCCGGACAAGTGAATTACGTGGCCATGACCGGAGTAAGCAATGTTACGGGGATTATCAATCCTATTTACGATATTGCCGAGCTTGCGCATACATACGGCGCATTAATGTTGGTAGATGGCGCACAGATGGTGGCGCATCTTCCGGTGAAAATAAGCGGATATGAAAATCCATTGCGAAATATCGATGCATTCGTGTTCTCCGGTCATAAAACATACGTTCCGGGCTCCCCCGGAGTAGTCATCTGCAGAAAGGATATCCTAAGCTCCATCGAACCGGAAGAAGTCGGCGGGGGCATGGTAGACAGAGTTTTTGTCGAAAAATACACAATCACCGAAACCTTCCCTGACAGAGAAGAAGCCGGGACGCCAAACATCCCGGGGGCAATAGGTCTGGCAGCCGCACTGGAGGTGATGGACAGAATCGGCATGGAAACTATTTTTGAAGAAGAAACTGAATTGATCAGCGACGCAATGGAAAAAATGAAATTGATTCATGATGTGCATATCTATGGCGAAACCGATTGCAACATCTGTCCGCGTGCGGCGTCTATTTCATTTAATATCGCCGGGATGGATCACGGTTTGGTCGCTGCTGTGTTAAACGATTACTATAATATCGCTGTTCGAAATGAATGCTTTTGTGCCCACCCTTATGTGCAGGAAATGATTCTCGAAGATGTGATGATTGAATATCCCGAAATCAATGACAATGTCTATAAACCGGAATATAAAATTAAAGCCGGGATGGTCAGAGCCTCATTCGGGCTTTATAATACAACAAAGGATGTGGATTTCCTAATCAATGCCTTAAACGATATCATTGTCAAACGTGAGTTATATAAAACAAAATATTCCATTAACGAAGACGGGAATTATGTTCATGAATCGTTCCGCCCGAATATGGAACGGGAGTTTACCATATCCGGCTTTGTAGATGACTATTTTCAATCGCGATGAAATCAATTATCCCATTTTTATTTTGCACGTTCCTGTTCGCGGTTTCTCCAAACGATTCTTTGTCCTCACCTTTTCAATGGTCGCCACGGCTTTTGCATCATCCACCCGAAATTGTTTTTACACATCGCCCGACAGATCTTGAATTATTTGTGGAAATCCCCCTTGACAGCATAGAATCGGTCAGCCTTTTTCTCAAGACCGACGCAATAAATACCGCTCGTGAAATTCCGTTACAGTTTTCCAAAGAACGGTATGCATATCGTTTTGATCCGACAGTGTGCCAATGCACATTTATTCAGTATTTTTTTGTCGTACGCCTAAGTGATTACTCCATACTTTCTGTTCCGGTTAATGACCAAAAAGAACCGGAACCCGTTGAACGTCCACTAATCAATCCACAGGAATACTACCAACAAAAATGGGATCAAAACCGTTGATGGATATTCTGAATAAGATTCGGGCTCTCCGAAAACAAATCCGTGACCATAATTATCGATATTATGTTTTGGATGATCCCGTTATTTCTGATGGCGAATACGATGCACTTTTACGAGAATTAGAATCCCTGGAAACACAGCACCCGGAATTCATAAGTTCTGATTCCCCAACACAGCGCGTTGGTTCAACACCTCTGTCGAAGTTTGAATCTGTCCCGCACCGAACTCCGATGCTTTCACTGTCGAATGCCATGAACACCGAAGAACTCCTCGTGTTCGATGAACGGGTACAAAAAGGATTGGGGGTTAGTAAAAAGATTGAATATGTCGCTGAACCAAAATTGGATGGGCTTGGTGTTGAGCTAATTTATGAGAACGGCGTATTTATCAGCGGTTCAACTCGTGGAGACGGATTCACGGGCGAAGACATTACACAAAATTTACGGACCATTCGCAGTTTACCTTTGAGACTCCGCACAGAGTTTCTCCCAGCTCCGAGCCTTCTTGAAGTACGGGGAGAAGTTTTTATCTCAAAAGCCGGTTTCCAATCGCTAAACAAAACAAGGGAACTCTCCGGAGAACCGTTATTTGCCAATCCTCGAAATGCCGCCGCCGGCAGTTTAAGGCAATTGGATTCCACGATAACTGCCGACCGTCCATTGTCCGTTTATTGCTATCAGCCCGGTGTTGTTAAGGGAAAATCCTATGCCAATCACTCAAGTTTTTTGCGTGATCTGAAAAATTGGGGATTCCCGGTAAATCCCTTAATCCGGACAGTAAATGGCATTGATGCCGCTGTGGCTTATCACAGAGATATGGAAGCAAAACGAAATGACCTCCCCTACGAAATTGACGGTACGGTGTTCAAAGTAAATTCATCTTCATATCAAGATGAGTTGGGGTTTCGCAGTCGATCTCCAAAATGGGCAATTGCCGGAAAATTTAAAGCACAACAAGCCACGACAACCATTTTGGATATTGCTGCCCAAGTCGGGCGGACAGGTGCGGTCACCCCCGTCGCCACCTTTGAACCTGTTTTTGTCGGAGGCGTTACGGTCACCCATGCCACACTTCACAATCAGGATGAAATTGACAGAAAAGACATTCGCGTCGGAGATACCGTCTTGATTGAGCGTGCCGGAGATGTTATTCCAAAAGTGGTAAAAGTGATTTTAGAAAAACGCACAGGAGACAGTCAACCCTATATGCTGCCGGCGCAATGCCCATCATGTGGTCATCCGATTTACCGCTCCGAAGATGAGACGGTAATGCGATGTCAATATCTTTCCTGCCCTGCACAAATCCGAGGAAGGATTGAGCACTTTGTCTCAAAAAATGCGATGGATATTGACGGTATCGGGAACAAATTAGTTGATCAGTTCGTCGAAGCAGAGCTTGTAAAGACAGTCAATGATCTCTTCACGTTATCCTACGAAGACCTTCTTCCGCTTGAACGCATGGCAGATAAATCCGCTCGGAATATTTTGAATGCAATCAACGCATCGAAAAAAACAACCTTCGCTAAATTTCTCTATGCTGTTGGAATTCGAAACGTCGGGGAACATTTATCCAAAGTACTGGAAAAATATTTTCAAGGTGATTTTCAACGCTTTATGGAAACCTCCGCTGAAGAGCTTGAAACCATTTATGAAGTGGGTAAAATTGTCGCTGATGGAATTGTCCGCTTTTGGAGTGACTCTGAAAATATCCGTGTCGTGGAATCTTGTTTCCGCTCGGGAGTAGAACTTGTTGACGTTCAGACATCTTTGGAAGACCAGCGGTTCTCCGGAATGACGTTTGTGTTTACCGGTTCGTTAGAAATATTTACCCGAAAAGATGCCGGTGAAATGGTAGAAAAACGCGGAGGTCGGTCAAGCGGCTCGGTGAGCAAAAAAACAAACTATGTTGTTGCAGGTCCCGGTGCGGGTTCAAAATTGAAAAAAGCCGAGTCACTCGATATCCCTGTTTTAAGCGAAAAGGAGTTTTTAGAATTACTTATTTAGAAAATTCAAGTAGATCGAATATTTTGTGATTGGCTTTCGGGAACGGATAGCAGGGTATTTCTGACGGTTTTATCCATCGAAATGGACCATGGCTCTGCAGGGATTCTTTGTGTTCAATAAAACAGTGAAACACGGAAAATGTCATGGAAAAATGGCTGTATACATGATGAACAGAGCCAATCTCTTCTCCTATTGTAACGGTAAGTCCGATTTCATTTTTCATAATGGATTGGAGTTCCTTCGACGGATGTGAAGCTGATGTGATTTTTCCGCTCGGGAATTCCCACAAACCGCCCAGCATTGCTGTATTGGGTCGCTGAAGAATTAAAAACGTGTCCTTAAACCAAACCAACCCGGCGACAACCTTTATGTGGGGAATTGGTTTCTTCTTCTTTCGTGTCGGATATTGGTTCGGAGTGCCCAATGCACTCGCTTTGCAAAAATCAGATAAAGGGCAGCCGATACAGTTTGCCTTATTCGGGCGGCAAATTCTTGCACCTATGTCCATCAGTGCCTGATTAAAATCTCCCGGATGATCCGTATCTATCCACTTCTCCAGTCTGTTTTTAATACGATTTTTATTATAAGGTGTCAGATGTTTTATACCAAGGACACGCGCCATCACCCTATACACATTTCCGTCAATTGCAGGCAGGGGTTTATGAAACGCAATCGACATGACGGCAGCGGCGGTGTAATCTCCGACTCCCGGCAGTGCGCGGAATTGCTTCCATTCTGATGGTACATTTCCACCATGATTTTTTACCACCTCTTTCACCGCGCTGTAAAAATTTCTACACCTGGAATAATATCCCAATCCTTCCCATAATGTTAAAATTTCCTGAATGTTTTTTTCGGCAACACATTGAAGATCTGGGCAGGATTCAAGCCATCGGTTATAATATGGAATAACAGTATCTACCTGCGTTTGCTGCAACATCACCTCCGATAACCACACTCGGTATGGGGCTAAGGAGTTTCGCCACGGTAAATCCCTTTTTTCTTTAATATACCAACGAATAAGAGACGTTGTAAAAGGTGATAAATGAGAGATTTTCAAATGATAGTGTCGTGTCAAGTGTGTAGTGTGTAAAAAGTCGCCGGTATTATTGTTAGTAACAAGGCGAATGTTTTATTCATAGCCGGAAGCTATGATTAAGATATTCAACGAAGTTAATGATAAAAATAACCAGACTTGGTTACGTCAGTACAGGCTTGACACGACACTAGGGGAGATGGTTCAGGCGGTCGCAGTGTTCACGATATATCGTAAATATTTCTTCACGTTCTTCATCCGTAACTCCGTGACCAATAATCTTCCAATGATCTGCAGAGAGAGGCCCGAATACGTACCACTGCCCGGGAATCAACGGTTCATCTTCATGATATTCTGCAATTGGGTCCGGTCCGGTAAGCCCGGTTGTCGGTCCAAACTGACTAATCGTATTCACCACGCCGTCGCTCTCAAACCACGTGGAATCGGTGACGGTTCCGTCGTCCCAATATACCGTTTTCTTCCCCATTTGTCTCGCTTTGGCTTTTAGTATCAAGCTCGTATCGTCATTGGGGAGGTGATATCCGGTGGCAGAGTCTACGTGCGTAGAGCTCAGTGCAAATGAAAAATAATAGATTTCCGGGTTTGCCTGAAGATACCCGTTCAACTCACGAGCGCCGTCAATACTGAGGTCCCACGCACAAATGTTTTGGGTATTCCAGGCAGGATGCTCCCGCACTCGCCGAAAATACTCCATCCACGTTTCTTCTTCTTGTCTGTCGAAATTCCAATGCTCCAAATCGAAATCATAAAAGTTAGTGCCAACTACCGCAGCGAGTCCGATGAAATTCTGTAAGAACGGAATACTTTTTGTGATGATGTCAGACAAGGTTGTGCCATTATGCGGCGTTGCAAATGTCGATATAGATTTTATCCAACCTTGGCGGGATTGACCCAAAAGATCACCGGCTTCCGGGACAGTGTCTTCTTCTGTATAAAAGATTTCTGTCAACAGATATGAAAGCATACGGATGGTCTGTCCGCCCATACTGTGCCCAATCAAATGGACGGGATGATTTTCATCCCACTGGGGGTAAAGCCCCTCGTAAACTTTCCCTTTAGGCATTTGGACAATTCCCCATTTTTCTGCATGAGATTTCCCGTAATCCACCTGCCCGCCTTTGATCTGAGTATAGGCTTCGACGGCGCGTTCCCAGTTGGAGGATACAGGACCTACCGATACCTCATAGACTTCATGTCCTTGTAATTCAAGGTAAGCCACCAAATCTTCTTTGCCTCCCCAATAATGGTATCCGCCCATTTCTTCGGGACCCCAACCAACAAACCCATGAACCAGAACAATGGGGTAATTATTTTCGGCTGAAAGCTGTCCAACCAGTAAGGGAAGAATGAGCATTAAAATGACTCTGCGATAACTTTTCCTCGTTCTTTTCAGCTTTAATTTTAATGAATGTTTAAAATATTCAAATTGATAAAATAACCCCAACAGAAAATGCACCTTATTCCTTTGTTTATTATTCATTCTCTCGCCTTTTTGTATGTATCAACCCAAAAAGCCCTGACAAAAACAAGACAATAGAAAAACCCCAAAACCCGATTCCGATATTGCCTTGGTTTATAATCATTCCAAGACTAATTGCAAGAAAAATAAAACCTGTGTTCAGTGATGTATTTGTTTCTACAATTTCACCTTTTAATATTTTTATGTACCCAAATCCAAAAACTACTGTTGTAATGAGCATGGGAAAACCCTGCAAATATTCATGGTCGATAAATATTTTTGGCAATCCTACAATCAAAAAAAGAATTGCGGTTAGTCCAAGAAGTGTTTTCCAAAATGTGGTGTTATTCTTCATGATCTGTTAGATAGACGGTTTCTTTCCCCTTCCCAAATTATCCAAATATTATTTGTATTTTATCCGATTAGCTCTTTTCTTAATGTGCCGCAACAGTTAGTA
Source organism: Fidelibacterota bacterium (assembly GCA_014381855.1). Classification (GTDB taxonomy): domain Bacteria; phylum Fidelibacterota; class Marinisomatia; order Marinisomatales; family JACNKV01; genus JACNKV01. The sequence goes on from JACNKV010000086.1 coordinate 12,906, forward strand.
TATGGGGCGTTTGGCATTTTGGAACACTTTATTTTCAAGTTACCGATAATTTTATTTATTGCTAAAATATTCATTTTTACTACTATCTGCTAAATGCCTTATATTTTTTGTTAGCGGGTTCTTGTTTTTTCGTTATACTCCGTCAAATTCTTTCGGATATTGAACTACTCCTTTTA
>JACNKV010000002.1 GCA_014381855.1 Fidelibacterota bacterium
TTCAAATTATGGATGAAATTATCAAACTTTTCTCAAAAGGATACATACGGCATCTAGTTCATTCAAATGGGCTTTCCTCTTCGATAAAAGGAGAAGATAAAGAGAACTTTAATTGGATTGTTGATAAGAATGAATACGACATTGGTGTAAGAAATACTAGAGGATGTTCTAAATCACACCGCGAAAACCATGAAGAATAAATAATAAAACAATAGTGAAAGGCAGTACAATATGGATGAAATTATCGATATTTTCATAAAAGGATACATTCGGTATCTTGTGAGTAACGACAAGACCCCCTTGATATTAAATAAAAAAGGAGAAACAAAAATCACCACGATGAAGGATTGGACCAATGAAAAGAAAAAATGCACTATTGGGCCTTATCATCCTGAAAATAAACCTAACCAGAAAAGGACGAATTATGACAGAATATACAACCAATAAAATTGAGAAATTGTACACGCTAACTGTCAAAGGGTTAATGGACGAATATTATCAGCTGACCGGTGAAACGTATTTTACGCATAACCGTCAGAGTCTGATTCGTAAAGTCGCATGGTTGTATCAAACAAGAAATATAAAACCGATCTCACAATTGGCAAAGAACCGTATAGATAAATTAATCATCGATTCCAGACTCCGAACAAAGACTAACCTGAGTTTCAACATTGATGTTGTTTATAATAAACCGAAGAAAAAGAAGGTTCTTCCGATTGGTACAGTATTAACCAGAACCTATAAAGGCAAGTTATATGAAGTATTGGTCGTAGAAAATGGATTTATATGGAATAATACCATTTACAAGTCAATCTCTGCAGTCGCTAAAGCGATTACGCGGAAACACTGGAATGGTAAATCCTTCTTTGGATTGAAATGATGCAGAATAATATAAACGGTAAAAACACGAAACCTGAAACTATCCGATGTGCCATCTATACACGAAAGTCCACAGAAGAGGGGTTAGAACAGGAATATAATACTTTGGATGCTCAGAGAGATTCTTGCGAAGCCTACATCCAATCACAAAAAAGTCGCGGGTGGAAAATTATCCCGAGGCATTATGACGATGGCGGTTTCACCGGCTCTAATACTAAACGCCCTGCATATCACCTATTAATCGCCGATATTAAAGCGGATCTCGTGGACGTAGTGATTGTGTATAAAGTGGATAGATTAAGCCGATCCTTAACCGATTTTGCCAATATTATGACGATCTTTAGTAAACATAATGTTGGATTTGTTTCTGTTACCCAATATTTTGATACTTCATCGTCGATTGGAAGAATGACACTGAATATTCTCATCACCTTTTCCCAGTTCGAACGAGAAATGATCTGCGAAAGAATTAGAGATAAAATATCCAGAAGCAAGAAAAAAGGGAAATACATGGGTGGACAGCAAGTATTGGGATATGATGCTGTCGATAAGAAACTCATCATAAATGAAAGTGAAAAATATCAGATTCAGCGGATATATGAATTCTATTCTAATGGAAGATCGATAAATGATATCGTTGATATGATTAATAACTGGGGATGGACTACGAAGCAATGGACAACCAAAAAAGGGAAACTTGTGGGAGGGAATAAATTTAACAAGCAATTACTCTACACTATACTAAAAAACCCGCTCTACACAGGTAAAATACGATACCACGATCAAATCTTCGATGGAGAACACAAAGCAATTATCTCTATTGAGCAATTTGATAAAGTTCAAGCAACGCTAAAAAAGAACAGAGTTAACCTAAAAAATGCAAAACGAAAACACACTCCATCTATACTTCGCGGCATTTTAACCTGTTCATCGTGTGGGTTTAAAATGATTGTAATCTATACAAATAATCATTTTAAAAAATATACATATTACACCTGCTTAAATGCCGTAAAAAACGGCCGGAAAAAATGCCCAAACAAATCAATACCGACAATAAAGATGGATGCTTTTATTGTTAAACATATTACAACAATTGCTACAAACCCGGCATTCTTAAATCAGTTTATAAACGAATACTCAGAAAAAAAGAATATAGCATTAGAGAATATTTCCATTGAAATCAAAGGATTAATGTTTAAGCTGGCGTCATTCAAAACTAGTATAGATAATTTAGAGAGAGATGGGAATATTTGTAGCACAGATGATACTCTACAGGAACACATTAAAAAAATAACCAACCGGTTAGACTATCTGAGAAAAAAGAAAAATACACTAAAATCCTCAAATTTCAATGCCGGTGAAATTAAAGAAATACTCTGCCAATTCTTTCCCATCTGGGATAAACTCACAACCGATGAACAATGCAAGGTTTTACAAAAGCTTTTCGAACGGATTACATGGGATTCAGAATCTGAAAGTATTGACTTTCATTATAGTCCACTGGGAACACAATTATTACAAAATGAATTCCTACCTGAATATGAAAGTTAGACAAAAAGTTGATTTCACATTTGGCCCCACCAGAGTCAACAAACGTCCCGGCAAAGTCCCCACCGTTTCTCGGATGATGGCGCTCGCATTATATTACGAAAGACTTATTAAAAAGTCGGAAGTTAATTCCATTTCAGACATCGGTAAATTAGAAGGAGTTACTCAACAGAGAGTAAGCCAGGTTAT
>JACNKV010000001.1 GCA_014381855.1 Fidelibacterota bacterium
TGGTTTGATCCCACCGGATTTACCCTAGAAAAAAATAAATTTTACGTCAGCGGACTTTCCTGGGCATTTGGTTTGAATGACCGGATGCAGATTTCAACCAAATTTTGGAATTATTTTTGGCAGGATTTTAATGTTCGTCCCAAAATTATGCTTTTTAAGAAAGGGAATATTGATTCACAGATGGCCTTGTCCGTTGGAGGCCATTTTCATACAAAAGGGCTTCCGGCAAAATATAAATGGATGGAAAATTCTCAAGAAGAATATATATGGATTGAAGACACTCAAACAGATTCTGTAATTATAAAAGATGGATATGTGCGTTTTGGAGCAGAACAAGATGAATATGGATATTGGGATGATTGGGTTGGTAATGGAGATAAGATCTGGTACGAAGCATTTGGTGCCCTTACGGTTTCAAAACTACGGTCCGGAGGTAATGGCAGAATCAATTATACTCTAGGCGCGAGTGCTGTGTTTTATCCTAATGAAGATATTGCACCAAGGATTTACAGTGCGGTGGATATTGATATAACCCGCAGTGTAAAAGTAATGACTGAAGTGTTTTATGATCCATATCATGTTCATATCGGTGAGATGGGAGGAGATAATAAAGCGAATCCCATTCACTTTGATCTGGGGTTTCTCACAAACAAATTACCATTATTTGGATTAGCTTCTCAATCAGATAACCTGTGGGTAGGGTTTCATTTTCAACAACCGTTTCTATCTTTTTATTGGAAGTTTTAACTCTATAAATTACTAAGCAGGAAAATGACTCCAACATCTCTTCGAATTATTTTTCTGCTTAGTGTTGCTCTTGTCTCCGTCAGTACTTCATCTATTTTTGTGCGAATGCTGCCCTCGATCCCGGCAGTGGTCATCGCCTTTTGGCGGATGGGAACCGCCGGGCTCATGCTCTGGGGAACAAGTGCGATAAAACCACAAGGTTCTTTGCCTGGCGGTACTCGATTAAAACTCGTTTTTGCAGGGATATTTTTAGGGTTCCATTTCGCGTGTTTCTTTGGTGCTGTAAAATTGACCTCCATTGCAAATGCCACCTTATTGGGAACAACAGCGCCATTTTTTACTGCAATTATTGAAACTCTGTTTTTAAAAAGACCTGTCCATAAAAAATTGGTGCTTGGATTAGGCCTTGCCTTCATCGGTGGATTTATTGTTTATGGGAATCACTTTAATATTACCGAAAGCAGTGCTCTGGGAAACTACCTGGCATTAATCGGCTCACTCTGGTTGGCTGTCGTGTGGATTTTGGCTGAATCTATTCGGCAGACAACGAAAACTCTCGTGTTTAGTCGCGCTGTTTATCTTATCGCGGCAGGAACGTTATTCATTATCTCGATAGTTATGAACACATCTGTAATTGCATTCACACCAAAAGATTTTATATGGTTTTTGGCGCTTGGGCTCATTCCGACAATTTTTGGGCATACATTATTCAGTTATATTGTAAAATATGTTTCTCCGACGGTTGTGGCTTCTGTGCCACTCGGTGAACCGGTGATTGCTTCTTTGTTGGCGTGGGGATTGTTTTCAGAGATTGTTCCACTTCAAACACTCGTTGGTGGGTTGTTCACTCTATGTGGACTATATATGATTACCGTCCGTTCTTCCTTAGGTCGTTTTCAACACGATAATCTTTAATTCTACGCTCTCCGGAAACAACGCCGTGTCGTTCATCCGGAAGAAGCGCGGCAATTCGGCACATAACATCTATCCCTATTTCTGTCAACGCTTCTCCTTTTTTGTCTCTATCTTTTGGAAGTGTAAACGGACCAAATGGTTTTCCAATTTCGATCGTTACTTTTGGACGTATACCGCGGAATATATCGTGCCATGCGTTCTCTAAGCCCGTTATTCCAATTGGGACAATTGGCGAGTTTGTTACTGTTGATAGATAAACTACACCGTTTTTTGCAGGACGAAGCATTGTATCTGTCGAGGTTCCCTCGGGAAAGATTCCTAATATTTTTCTTGATTTAAGGATGTTGATTGCCATTTTGATTGTTGAAGGAGCAATGTTTAATCTATTGGTAGGAATAAACCCGTACAGCCATGGCGCCCACATAAAATACCAATCTATTTTTTGATCGCTGGCTGCTAAAAAATTAATCGGTCTCTTAACGGCATTAATTACAAGGGGTGGATCTATGTAGCTAAAGTGATTGCTTGCCACAATAAAGGGGCCTTTGTATGGAAGGTGACGGCGCCCAATAATTGTTGTTTTTCCGATAACAGATCCGATAAACATTGCCAAGTAGCCAGCGATATATCGCACCCATTTCGGGCGTGGTGAAAACCGATCTAATCGTGTCCGCGTACTCATACGGCTGGGAATATAACGCTGTTAAACATAAAAAGTGAGAAATTAATGGTTGAGTCCACTCTATAAAGGGGTTCCTGTCCGGCCGGACTTGGTGTGTTTCACTTATTACCCCAATATGCTCCTTCGTCGCTACGGAGCAGGCATGGGAAAAGAAAGATGGTCACATAAATATATTATGTTTAAACCATCGCTGATCCGAGGCACTAGTGCATAAAACTGAACCCCCAACACAAAATTAAGTAGATTCCTCATTCGT
>JACNKV010000087.1 GCA_014381855.1 Fidelibacterota bacterium
TTTGAAAATTTGGTCGTTCGGTAGTCTTCACTAAACATTATTCCGAATGGACGCGTGACGTATTGTGTTTTGTAAATTTTTGTAAAACGGAGGTTTTTTTTCTTCGAGTCGTCTGATAACGTCTAAGTGATCGTACTCATAGCGCACAACATCCCATTCAAATGTCTCACCCACGGTTAAGAATGCAACTGCTCCTCTTTTGTCTCGATCAAACGGCAAACCGGTGGCTCCTTGACAGAGGATTTTTAAATCACCATTTGTGTCAAATCTTGGGATGTGAACATGTCCATGAACAAACACATAATTTTCGATATCATCATGAGATGCCTTGACATGATTTCGCCAGTTCAGAGCTTCTGTCATTGATGGTGGTTGGTCATCCCGCTGGTACCAGGCATGAGTAAATTCGACCAACGTGTCATGGACTACCTCCCGATGAAATATATGTGTTTCTCTGACAAAATCTACGCCGGCGCTTCCCAATTGTTCTGCCGTCCATTTTTCATTGGCAACAATTCCCTGACAGACAGGATCGTAGGGATCCATGCCTTCCAGAGATGGTAACTCTTGTTCCCACAGACGTTCAATTAAATAGCGGTCATGATTCCCGCGAATAAAAATGCAATTATCCAATGATTGTAGAATTTCTAATGTCCTTTTTGGATTAGGACCCAAAGCAAAATAATCGCCCAAACAAATGAGTTGATCTACATGCTGGTGAGCATCAATAATCGAAATTGCTTTTAACAAAGAGGGGACATTGGAGTGGATATCCGTTAGAATGGCAAATATTTTGGTGCTCATGGTAGGACAATATACTGACAATATTTTCGTCGGAGCAAGCGTGAAATGCACCGTAAATTATTTAAGAACATTTACAGTAAAAATAGTCCAAATAGGTTAAAAAATGAAGAAAACTCCAATATTAATTATCGGATCAATCGCCTTAGATACAATCGAAACCCCAAAAGGGAACCGAAGTAATCTATTAGGAGGATCGGCAACGTACGCCATGATAGCCGCAAAGAATAAAGCCTCCGTGCATATCTCAGCTGTTGTCGGTAAAGATTTTCCTAAGCAAGGGCATTCCGTTTACGAACAGTATTCCGATGATTTAACAGATTTTATCACGGAAGACGGTCCTACATTTCGATGGGGGGGACGCTACCACGAAAATATGGACCAACGAGATACGTTATTCACCGAACTGGGTGTGTTTCAGAATTTCAATCCTAGATTATCTGAATTAAACCGTCGAGTACCGTATGTTTTTCTTGCAAATATCCATCCGCAATTACAACTGTCTGTCATCCAACAGATGGAAAATAATCCCACAGTTATTGTAGATACGATGAACTTATGGATTGAGACGACAAAAAACGACCTTTTGCAGGTGTTGAAACGAACAGATATTTTGCTTATCAACGATAGTGAATCAGAGCTGTTGACCGGTGATACGGACTTGCAGTCTTCTGCGGAAAAAATTCAGGCAATTGGTCCGAAAATTGTCATTATCAAACGCGGGAGTAAGGGTGCAGCTATTTTTGATGGAAAGGACACATTTTCGGTTGGAGTTTATCCGGTGAGCGAAATCGTAGATACAACAGGTGCGGGCGATACTTTCGGCGGAGGGTTTGTTGCATCTCTGGCAAAAGGAGAATCCTTATCAGATGCCGTCATATATGGCTCTGCATTGGCATCCATCTGCGTGGAAGGCTTTGGTGTTGAGAGAATATTGAAGGCTTGCGATAAGGACGTAGAAATAAGAACGGAATATTTGCACCAAACAGGTTAGTGCTTGAACTAAACCGAAAGAATCTTATAAATTTTAGGACGTATATTAATTGAATAAAGAGGAATTACAATGAAATCCATACTTGTGACTTTAGTGAGTATTTTTATTGCCGGACTGATATTTACCGGTTGTGCCAGCGAAGAGCTAACATCTGCAAGGCTGTACATTCAACAGAAAAATTGGGAGAAAGCTGAAGAGTTTTTGATTAAAGCGATGGCAGTCGAACCTGAAAATCCTGAAATACCATATTTACTTGGAAACTTAATTTACGCCAAGAAAGAAAATTGGGATAAAATGAATGAGATGTTTGATAAAGCATTATCGATTGATCCCGATAAAGTAATCCTTCAGGGGGCAACAGTGCAAACGTATGTCGAACAATCCATGGAAAAGAATTGGACAGTTGTATATAATAAAGCAATTTCTGATTTTAATTCATACCGAAAATTGGGTGAAGCCGACGGACAAGATGCACTGAACAACGCAATAGCACAACTAGAAATTGCTATACAAATTAATCCGAAAGACAGCAGATCATTTACGATATTATCAACATGCTATTTCGAAAAAGGTGATAAGGATGTGACGATTTCGATGATCAAGAAAGCGGTAGAAATGGCCCCGGAAGACTTTGATTCAAATCTGACAGCAGGTCAGATACTTGGAAATTATCAAGACTATAATGGTGCGTTACCTTATTTTAAGAAAGCCGTTGAATTAAATCCAACAGATGCAAAAGTCATCCGGCATTTAGCACAGGCGTATTACGAAATTGGTGAAAAAGAAAATTCGATCGAAACCTACCAAACCGCCATTCGGAATGAAAATGATAAAAAAGTAAAAGCCGATTTGTATTTTAATCTAGGAGTATTATATATGCAGGTTGATGATTTCATGGCTGCTGAGGATAACTTTTATGCAGCGTATGATATGAACCCGGATGATGTTGAAGCCTTGGTGGGTATGGCTCAAACATTCGAAGGCGTTGAAAAATGGCGCAGAGCAGAAAAGTTCTACAAAGAGTTGATCATGTTAGACTCTAATAATCCGGATCACTACAAAGGTATGGCAAGGGTATTGATTCACCAAGAACGTATGGAAGAAGCTCAGCACTATTATGATAAATCTAAGAGGGTTGGGAATTAACGCAAGTAATTATTTTTCACACAAAAAAAGCCCCGATATTTCGGGGCTTTTTTATTGGAGGTACGTTATCCTAATTTCCGTCGTTTTTGCAGATATTCATTCAGAGCGGTATCCAAACTCATATCTGTAAATAGAGGGATATAATCTATTTGCCTCTTTCTGCAGTGGCGGCGGAATGTATCCTGAAAATTGGTGACGAGATCTTTGTACGGTTTTCGAATCTGCCATGGTTCAGTGGTGATGATTTCTCCGGTTTCGATATCCTTAAACCGAGTGCGAACGTTAAAGTTGAATTCTAACTCCTGACGATCCATGACATGGAACACAATCACTTCCTGTTTATTGTGCCGAAAATGCTTTAGTCCGTTTAGGATATCTTTTGGGTCATCAAATAAATCAGAGACAAGTATCACTAATCCTCGTTTTTTTATCCGTTCAGCCATTTCATGAAGGGTTTGCCCGATGTTTGTATCTTTGCCAGTCGTGATTGTATCTAACTGGGTTAATACGGTGTTTAAGTGTGTAGATGTTGATCGGGGCGGAATGAATGCTTGAATCTTCTCATTAAAAAGAACCAGTCCGACACCGTCTTGTTGGTTAAGCATGAGATAAGAAAGTGCTGCGGTAAGATAGCTGGCATAGTCAAGTTTTGAGACCGCTCCACTTTTGTATGTCATGGATTTGCTTGTGTCCAGAATCAAATAAGAACGGAGGTTGGTTTCTTCCTCAAACCGTTTAATGTAGTACCTATCGGTCTTTCCGTATAGTTTCCAATCCACATGACGAATTTCATCTCCAATGCCATACGCACGATGTTCGGCGAATTCTACGCTAAATCCATGGTATGGACTTTTATGATTCCCGATAATGTAACCCTCCACGACCATTCGAGCTCGGAGAGCCATATTCCGCAACTTAGCAGCCATTTCGGGTTGGAGATATTTGCGTTTATCGATCATGCGTTAGGTGTTAGCTGTTCTTCGACCGGAGCTTTCTGCAATATTTGAAGAGACACTAATTGCAGCTCTTCGTATTTGATTTACTAATCCAAAATTTTCAGTATCCGGAAAAGAATTTGTAAGTAAATAAATTGATTTTACGTATTTCACAGAAAGTTGGAATATCTCTAATTTTGTAAATGATGCCATATATTTTCTTGTCTCTAACACCTAATCCTAAACGCTTAACAATTTTTTCAGGATATCATCTGTTGTTAATCCTTCAGCCTCAGCATTAAAATTGGTCAATACCCGATGACGGAGAACCGGCAGCACCAGATCTTTCACATCCTGTACGGATGGTGTGGGTCTTCCGTTCAAGGCGGCTTTGGCTTTTGCCCCGAGAATAAGATATTGAGATGCACGCGGACCAGCTCCCCAATCAATCCATTCTTGGATAAAATCAGGGGCAGTTGGAGAATCAGGGCGTGTAGAAGCAACAAAATCAACGGCAAATTCCACCACATTATCTGCTACCGGCACACGCCGAATCAAATCTTGATAGAGCAAAATATCTTCATGAGAAATGACTTTTTGTGGCGTAGAGGCGGTTTGTCCTGTGGGAGACTGAACGATATTAACTTCTTCCGCGCGGGGTGGGGAATCAATCTTGATATTAAACATAAATCGGTCGAGTTGAGCTTCTGGAAGTGGGTAGGTGCCTTCCTGCTCAATCGGATTTTGTGTCGCAAGAACGAAAAATGGTTCATCCAGTTCGTAAGTTTTACCGCCAGTAGTGACATTATGTTCCTGCATGGCCTCTAACATGGCAGCCTGGGTTTTCGGCGGTGTTCGGTTAATTTCATCGGCAAGGATAATATTCCCAAATATCGGTCCTTTGAAAAACCGAAATTCACGATGCCCTGTGGAGTGATCTTCCTGGATTACTTCGGTGCCGGTGATATCACTGGGCATTAGATCGGGGGTGAACTGAATCCTACTGAAGGATAAATCCAGTAAATCTGCCATCGATTTAATCATGAGGGTTTTTGCCAGCCCGGGGACACCGACAAGCAGCGTATGTCCTTTGCAGAACAGAGCAATCAAGATATGATCTATGACATTGGTCTGCCCAATGATGGTTTTGCCAATTTCCGATACAAAAGTGTTTCGTGCTTCAGTAAGTTTTTCAAGCAAATGTAAATCTTTATGTTTGTTCATAATTTTCCTGTTTTGATGTTTTGACTACTATATTGAGGGGTGAAACTTAGCACACCGTTTTACCTAAATCAATTTGTTTGTTTGTCTTGCTCATTCCGTAATGTTGTAAGAAATTCTACGGATGTTCTACGCCGAAAAATATGATAAAGTTCACTGGGTTGGGATGAATCTCGCCGAGATGGAATCCGTTCTCAATCAAATGGGTGAACCAAAATACCGTGCAAAGCAGATTTATCAATGGGTATATAAGCACCAAATCAATAAATTTGAGAGGATGAGAAATATCCCAAATTCGTTGCAAGAAAGATTAAAAGCTCGCTCTGAGATTCGGAGTACTGTCCTAAATAAAGTTACTTCTAATCCGAATTCAACAACAAAAAAATATTTGTTTACGCTTTTGGACGGCGGCTCTGTTGAAGCCGTGTATATGAAGGGACGGAGAACAACAGTTTGTTTGTCCACGCAGATTGGATGTGCAGTTGGCTGTCGTTTTTGTGCAACGGGGACAATGACATACCAACGAAATTTGACAGCTGGAGAAATCGTCGAGCAATTTCTTTATCTTCAAAATGATAATGATTCCACTATTACGAATGTCGTGTTTATGGGAATGGGGGAACCATTCCTAAATTACACAAACACCATCAAAGCGGCTGATCTCCTGAATGATAAAAACGGCATTAATCTTGGTGCGAGGAGGATTACGATATCTACCGCAGGGATTGTTCCAAAAATCCGTCGTTTTACAGATGAAAATCATCGGTATAAATTAGCCATTAGCTTGAACGGGACATCTCAGGAGAACAGAGGACAAACGATGCCGATTACAGAAACATATTCATTGGATTCTCTTATGGAAGCAGCGTGGTATTATTGGCAAAATTCTAAACGAATGATTACGTTTGAATATGTACTGTTGAGCGGAATAAACGATTCAAAAGCAGATGCAAAACAATTGAAGAATTTGATTGGCGGACTGCCGTGTAAAGTCAATGTGATTCCGTATAACGAAATTGGCGGAGAATATAAACGACCGACGGATGAACAGCTGCAAATCTTTTTAACTGAATTAGATCATGCAAGATTTACCGTGACCGTTCGTCAAAGTCAAGGAACGACGATTGATGCCGGATGCGGCCAGCTGGCAGTCAAAACAACAGAGGAGAATGATGACTAAATTTGATGTAAAACGTATGGCAAATGATATTATAACTCGAACAGGGTTTAAGGGAAATACAGCCATTGTATTAGGCTCCGGGCTTGGAGATTTTGCTGAGAATTTTGACAACCCAACGGTCGTCCCCTATGCGTCGGTAAACGGATATCCCAAACCAACTGTGGAAGGACATGCCGGTGAATTTGTCTTCGGAGATTTGAATGGTATCCCCGTCATGGTAGCGAAAGGGAGGTTTCATTATTACGAAGGATATCCATTATCTGTTGTTACGTTGCCAATCCATTTATTTAGTGAACTTGGGATTAAGTATTTAATTATTACGAATGCTGCAGGGTCAATGAAAAAAGAATTTCCTCCGGGAGATTTGATGCTGATTACTCGGCACATGGATTGTACCTTTCGCGAAAAAATGGCTGACCCAAAATGGATTGATAGACCTCCGTATTACCAACCGGAAGTCTTACAAGCTGTACGAAATGCCTCGGAGAAATCTGGCGTAAAAATTGTAGAAGGTGGCTATTGCTGGACGCAAGGTCCGGCGTATGAAACCCCGGATGAAATCCATTATTATTTGTCCATAAAAGGCACCGCTGTTGGAATGAGCACCGTCCCGGAGATTGAAACAGCGGGAGATACAGGAATACATGTCGTCGGAATTTCCTGCCTGACAAATTATGCTGCAGGAATAACCGACCAGCCGTTGACGCATCATGAAGTGATGGAAACAGCTGACAGAGTGAAATCAGATTTTGCGGAATTGATTAAAGAAATAATCACACAATTTGGAGCATGGAAATGAATATCTATCCAGATGTCATCAAGATTGAAAAAGAAATCATCGAAACCCGCCGGGATATCCACAAACATCCTGAGTTGGGTTTTCAAGAACATCGAACAGGGAAGCTAGTCGCAGATCGATTAATATCCTATGGGATTGATGTGCAAACCGGAGTAGGAAAAACCGGTGTAGTCGGGATATTGCGCGGTAGAGAAAGTGGCCCGACAATCGCATTGCGTGCAGATATGGATGCGTTACCGATGCAGGAAACAGGTAATCCATCTTACAAATCAGTGAATGATGGCGTCATGCATGCCTGCGGACATGATGGTCATGTTGCGATGTTGCTAGGAGCTGCACGTCTGTTGGCAGAGAAAAAAGATATAATTCGGGGAACGGTTAAATTTATTTTCCAACCGTCAGAAGAAGGTGATGGCGGCGCTCGGTACATGATTGCAGACGGATGTTTGGAGGGTGTGGATGAAATCTATGGTATGCATTTATGGAATGATATGTACTGTGGAGAGCTTGGAGGTCAGCCGGGACCGATTATGGCGGCAGCTGACGGATTCAAAATAGATATCCACGGTGTTGGCGGGCATGGAGCTGCACCACAGGGGACTGTGGATGCAGTACTTGTTGGTGCTCAACTTGTGAATGCACTCCAAACAATAGTCAGCAGAAATACAGATCCGCTTGAGAGCACCGTAGTTACAGTCGGGAAATTTGAAGCAGGGAGTAATTTTAATATTATCTCGGCAGAAGCACATTTAGAGGGAACGGCACGTTCCTACACAGAAGAAAATAGAGCCATGATTAAACAAAGAATGCAGGAAATTATTCAGGGGATAGAAACGGCTTCAGGGGCAAAGATAGATTTTGAATATATTGATGGATATCCGCCAACCATCAATCATAAATCCGTATTTGAAAAAATGGTTCAATCCGCAGTGAAAATCACAGGGAAGCATTCCCTCTCAGGCTGTAAATCTATGGGAGGTGAGGATTTTAGTTTTTACCTTCAGAAAGTTCCCGGGAGTTTTCTGTTTGTCGGATCCTTGCCGGAAGATTCCGAACGGATGAGCATCCCGCATCATTGTTCGCATTTTAATATTGATGAACGAGCTTTATTGGTCGGAACGTCCATCTTTATTCAATTGGTTGAGGATCAACTGACAGGAGAAACATTATGAACAGAACAGAAGTGATAAAGAATGGGGTTACCTTTGGGTCCGTTTTGGCGATAGTCATTTCGTTTACGATAAATAAATCGGTATTTTGGGCAATCGTTCATGGGATGTTTTCGTGGGTTTACGTTATTTATTACATCGTCACTCGATGAGTTTCGTATGAAATCATTTACAAAAGAGCTGTGGCTCAATATTTCAGAGCGAATGGACTTCATCAATATCACGGTTGAAGTGGAATCTGCCGTTGCGGAAAGTAGTATTAAAGAAGGTTTTTGTCTTGTGAATGCGATGCATATAACTGCTTCAGTATTTATCAACGATGACGAACCCGGTCTTCATAATGATTATAAACGCTGGCTCGAGGAATTGGCACCTCATGTACCAATTAGTCGATATGACCACAATCGTACCGGCGAAGATAACGGAGATGCTCATCTCAAACGTCAAATTATGGGACGTGAAGTTACGATTGCAGTAACGGAAGGACGGTTGCATTTTGGAACGTGGGAACAAATATTTTACGGGGAATTTGATGGTCGCCGGAACAAAAGAGTACTTATAAAAATTATTGGAGAATAGTTGAATGCATTCAAAATCCACGCGAAATACACTTGTCTTTCTTCTCGCTAAAGCATTTAATGAATTATTTGCTCCTCGTCAAATTGTTATAGAACACTCATTTTCAGACGGACTATTTTGTCATGAAGCGAATTGGGAAAAGGTTTCTGAAAAAGAAATACGCCGTTTAGAAAAACAATTACACGATTGGATAAATGATTCGACTCCAATTGAGTTGGAAACTTGTTCAAAAGAAATAGTGTTAAAAGAGTTGGTCTTGATGTCTTCCCAAAGTAAGCTCGAGCTCCTTCACCAATGGGATGTAGACCCTGTGCCAATCGTTCGATTCGGACAACACTGGGATCTTCGGATTGGTTACATACAGACAGAAAAAAGAAAGTTGGATACTTTCAACCTCATGAAATATAATGATGGGTTTCTAATTCGGTTTCATGATGAAGGAAAAACTCTTCCGCCGTTTGTGGATCAGCCACAACTATTTTCGATTATAGAAGAACACGAACGGTGGGGCTCAATCCTTGGAGTTTCGACGATTCGGAAATTAAATGAAATAATTCGAAGCAAAACTGTACAGGAAATGATTTGGGTAGCTGAAGGTCTTCATGAAAAAAAGATTAGCGATATTGCCGATAAATTGGTGGAAGGGTTTCCCGGGAAAAAACTCATTTCTATTGCGGGTCCATCGTCTTCAGGAAAAACCACATTTGCAAAACGGCTTGGAATTCAATTGAGGGTTAATGGATTTAAGACAGCACAAATATCAATGGATAATTATTTCATTAATCGAGAAGATTTGAAACCCAATGATGATGGGGAGCTAAATTTTGAAACGATTGATGCTGTCAATGTCGAATTACTGAGTGAGCGGATAAACCAACTGTTGAGTGGAAATCCAATCCCTGTGAGGAAGTTTGATTTCATGACCGGGAAAGGTAGAGATACGAATAAGACAATTCAGCTTGGGAAATGGGATTTTGTTTTATTGGAAGGAATTCATGGGTTGAACCCGGTGTTGACAAAAAAACTGGGAGAAGAGCATTTACAGCGAATTTACATTAGTGCAATTACTCAAATGAATATTGACGCTAATCATCGAATTTCAACATCGGATAATCGGCTCCTCCGACGGATAGTGAGAGACCACAAATTTCGTGGATATTCTGTAGAAAAGACAATTGAAAGATGGGCATCCGTACGAATCGGAGAGGAAAAAAATATTTTCCCGTTTCAGGAGGAAGCAGACATCATGTTTAACTCGTCGCTTGTCTATGAAATACCTGTGATAGGGAAGTATGTATGCCCGTTGCTCAAAGAAATGAATACATCAAGCAGTTTAATGAAAGAAGCACAGCGATTAAAAACTTTACTAAGTTTCTTTGAGCCCTTGGATGAAGAATTTGTCCCGGGGATCTCTATTTTGCGGGAATTTATTGGAAGTAGCGATTTTAATTATTGAGAATAAACAATTTAGGCTATGTTCTAAAAATGAACTGAATAGCAACCTATTAATACCCTTTTGTTGAACACCTACGGCGTTTGCGTGTTGTATTAATACATTATCTATAAAAATAACGCGTTGCGCATATTAAGTTGGTTTTACACAGATTAAGCAGAGTATTTCACTATATTTAGCGTCTGTCCATAATGTACCTGATTCATTAAAATCCAATAAACCGTTAAAACGGTTATATCTCTCTTATGTATTGGTAACCCACGACTTACCCGCCTGCCACCTTTTCAATATTATCATGTAGCGGGCAGGAGTCGTGGGTTACTGATGGTCATTTTCCATTAACCGTTTCAACGGTTTTATTGCTGACTTTATATACAGACACTATTTATAGAAACTCCGATTAAAACCCAGCCGCAGAATTATCTCCACGAGGGTCTGCACCACCGTAAAATCCGCCTTCAATTACTTGAATTCCGTTTGCATGTCCGATTTTTCCCCATCGGTAGGGCTTGAGTTTATGTCCTTTATTTTCAAGGGCAGTTTGAACATCCTTGGAGATACTAAACGGTTCAGCGGTAATCACATCCGGTAGCCACTGAGAATGGATTCGCGGTGCGGAGACGGCTTCTTCAATGTTCATTCCATAGACGACCGTATTCAAAATGACCTGCATGACGGTTGTAATAATCGTCGAACCACCAGGAGAACCGATAATGATAAGCGGATTTCCGTCTTTTAAAACAATCGTTGGCGTCATTGAACTTAGCGGACGTTTTCCAGGCTGAATGGAATTTGCTTCGTTCCCAATTAACCCAAAGATGTTAGCCGACCCGGACTTAGAGGAGAAATCATCCATTTCGTTGTTAAGAAAAAATCCTGCTCCTTCAACGACAACACCGCAGCCGAAACCGGTATTTAACGTTACGGTAACACTGACGCAATTCCCGAATTTATCTGCAACGGAGTAATGCGTGGTTTCACGGCTTTCGTATGGGGCAGTATCTCCTACAGAAATATCTGCGCTGGGCGTGGCTGTAACTTTGGAAATGGTGGAGGTACGAAGTAGAGCATATTCATCCGATAAAAACATGTGATTTGGGTTTTGCCAATAGTCCGGATCGCCCAAATGTTCTGCACGATCGGCATACGCACGACGCTCAACTTCCGTCAAAAGATGAATGTAATCAGAGGAATGCCACCCGATGGAATCCAGCGGGAAGGTTTCCAGCATATTCAGCATATGAACAAGTAGCAATCCACCTGAACTTGGAGGTCCCATCGAAATAATGTCAACATCGCGAAACTTACCTATAACGGGTGCACGATAGACAGAATGATAGTCACTTAAATCCTCTTTGGTAATGAGCCCATTCCCTCGTTCCATTTCTTTGATGATGAGGTCTGCGGTTTTTCCGGAGTAAAAATCATCCCGTCCTTTTTGTGCAATCCGGGTTAGCGTTTTTGCTAAATCACGTTGAAATAGTCTGTCATTATTTTTCCACAATACGCTGTCTTTTTTTATGAAAATGTTCCCGGCACTTTGGTTATATGCAAAGAAATTTTTATACATATTTAGCCTGTTTGCAAAAT
>JACNKV010000112.1 GCA_014381855.1 Fidelibacterota bacterium
TCCATAAGGCTTCTTTAACTCTATAAAGTGGATACCATGTCTCTTCCGTGTCATGTTTTCATTGTTTTGTGAAAAATATTTTACGTAGTGTAGAGTTTAAAGATGTAGATTCTTCCTCACTTCGTTCGTCAGAATGACAAAAAGACAGTGTCATTCCGAAATGAGGCACGAATGAGGAATCTAAATTGTCTTTGCCCCGGAGTTGAGTTTGGTGCTCCGTATCATCCTCCCCGGGTGTTGAGAATGCAGATCCCTCACGCTCCTGCGTCGGTTCGGGATGACAGAAAATAGTATGTGTCATTCCGGAATGAGGAACGAATAAGGAATCTACTTAATTTTGTGTTGGGGGTTCAGCTTTACACACTACACACTTGACATGACACTAGCTTTTCTTTCGTACAAAACGAGTAAATATGATAGAACATGAAATTATTCCATTATTTGGACAACAATGGTGGGCGGGAAATGCACCTACGGTTGTCGTTGTATTTTTGTTTTTGATCCTTGGAAAAAGGTTGAACGGAGTTTGGCTGCATAAAACCACGTTCATTTTGGGAGGGTTTTTACTCTCCGTGGCAATTCTCAGCCATCCGTATCAATTAGCATTAGGACGTTGGTCTCTTCAGTCAAGTTTACCGCTGCAGATGTGCGCAATATCGGCTCTGTTATCAGGATTGCTTTTGTTATTTAAGCGTCAGTGGATGTACGAAATTGTATATTTTTGGGGAATACCTGGAGCCTTTCATTCGCTGATGACCCCGGAATTTACATTAGGAACGGATGGACTGTTTTTTATAGAATATTTTGTGTCTCACGGGGGGATTATTTTATCCGCGCTTTGGGTGACATTACTATATAAGATGAAACCGCGAAAAGGATCATGGTGGAAAATTTTCCTTTGGTCTCAGCTGCTTCTGCCTATTGTGGGAAGTCTCAACTGGCTGTTGGATGCGAATTATATGTACATCTGCGCACCGCCGTCTGTTGAGAATCCGTTTCTAGTGGGTGAATTTCCGTATCATTTAATCGGACTTGAATTGGCGGGATTGCTACATTTTGCAATCGTGTATCTTCCGTTTGGAATCCAGTACCGAAAGAAAAAAAATTAGTGTACAAAATTTCTTTCTTTAAGTCGTAAATTCTTGTAAATGAATCTGCTGTTCTTATACTTTTTCTTGGCATTGGGGGTGTCTTTTCTTTGTTCACTTCTCGAATCCATCATACTGTCGGTTACCCATGCACACGCTGCCGTAATGGCGAAAACCGGTATGATGGGCGGCAAAATCATTCAAAACCTTAAAAAGGATATCAATCGCCCATTGGCAGCGATTTTAACACTTAATACGATTGCGAATGTGGTGGGTGCAGCCGGAGTAGGGGCACAGACGTTGGTGTTGTTTGGTAATAAATGGGTAGCCTTGTCGTCAGGAATTTTGACATTGTCTATCCTCATATTTTCTGAGATAATTCCAAAAACAATCGGAGCAATTTATTGGAAATCCATGGCGTCTGTTGCGGCGTACAGTATCCGCGGTCTCATTTTTATCTCATTCCCGTTTGTATATTTTTCTGAACAATTTTCTAAACTTATTCAAAAACGATCAGTCCCTCAAAAAGTATCTCGAGAAGAGGTGATTGCAATGGCAGAAGTCGGAGAGCATGAAGGAACAATTCTTGAAAAAGAAAGTGATATCATAGATAACTTACTGACTCTGAATGAAGTTCCGGCTGAAGATGTCTCGACCCCAAGGAATGTCGTATTTGCACTTCAAAAAGACCAAACTGTTGGGGAAATAATACAAGAACATTCACCAATTGCCTTTTCAAGAATTCCGGTATATAACAAAGATTTGGATGATGTTATCGGCGTGATTCACCGATACGATTTAGTGAACAAACAAGCGGAAGATCAGTTTGATGTTACCATGGAAGAACTTCATGAACCGGTTTACTTTGTTCAGCAAGAGGATTCTGTCGCGTTTATCTTAGACGAATTTGTCAAAAGACGTCAACAAATGTTTATCGTGACAGATGAATTTGGAACCACCACAGGTATCATTACTCTGGAGGATGCTATCGAAACCTTATTGGGTGTGGAAATCGTTGATGAGCACGACTCTGTCGTTGATATGAGAAAACTCGCATCCGAAAAATATAACAGAGAACGCAAAAAGAACCAATATTAAGCCGGAATTAGTCTCCGGGCTGTAATTGTTTAAATTACGCGAAAGATTATTTTACACTAATCAGATACTAAAGCAGCCAATCCGACTTCTTTCATTAATTTTCGTTTATCAATAACTCTTTTTGCTAATGTTTCCAAATTTTCTGCGACCAACATATCGCGGATATCCTCCCGAATGACTTTCCATTTATGATGCAGCGGACAAGGAGCTTCGTCTGAACATTTATCAAGCCCGATCACGCACCGTGCTTCGGGTTGTTGAGGCCCGTCTACTACATATACAATTTGATCCAGGAATATTTCGTTTGCCGGTCTGCCAAGTCTGACACCGCCATTTCTTCCTCGAATAGCAATCAGTAGTTGATGTTTACTTAAAATTTGCGCAATTTTTGCAAGAAATTGTTGTGGTATGGCATACGCCTCAGCGATTTCACTGACCATAGTTGGTTTGGGTGAATTCTTCTCTGCCAGGTAAATCATGGCTTGAATCGCGTATTCTGCCGATTTTGAGTATAGCATTATGTTATCCTTTATTTGCTGTAAACATACCACTTAATATAATGGTGTGTCAAGATTGAATGAAAAAAATAAATAGAAACTGTGTTAATGGCAGGATGTATCACCCTACACGGACGGGCTATGTAAATTTCGTGGAATAATCCATTCGTAAATGCATGAGAGATTCTCATTTTCAAAGGATAGAAAGGAGACTTTTCCATCCACGATTCTTTTGTAGGCAACCAAAAGGAGTGAGATTGGATCAGAAAAGACCTTTGAAAACAGCCGCCGCGTGTAGAGAGATACACCAATTATTAAGGATCTAAAAGCGATTCACTATGCAGATGAATCGGACGAAAGTATAACGATCATGACTTGCGAATCAAGAGAATAAAAGGTGATATTATCCTATAATATTTTCACTTACGGGATTATTTTCGAAGAATTATTTCGGTTAAAATGATTAACTTTATCTATGTACTCAGTATGGTTAACGCCCGGACAAGAGGATACGGATTATCTTAAGAAAATAATTCAACAATTAAGTGAGCGATATCAGTCTCCATTATTTTCACCTCATTTGACGGTTTACAGCGGAATTCATGACGTGTCTCAAAATCACATTTCAGAATTTAATCGAATGTTGAAACATGTAAATAAAATTCCAATCCAACTTGAGTCTGTGCGGTATTCGCCTATCTTATGGAAAACTCTCTTTTTACACATTAAACAAATGAAAGAGTTAACTCGGGTTAATGACGAAATGAAAAGAATATTTCATTCGGATACCAAATATGATTTCAATCCTCATATCAGTTTAATCTACAAAATCATGGGTACAGATGAAAAACAAAAGCTCATCAACCAATTAGCGTTGAAGACAAACTATATGTTAGGTCGTCTTCAAATTGTTAAGACCGGCAAAGATGTCGAAAGCTGGTCGGTAATCTACGAAAAAGAATTGAGGTAAAATATGACTTGTAGAAATCATACCGTTATTGTTATCATCGATGTTCAAGGAAAACTCGCTAAAATTGTGCATAACAGTGAAGACTTAATCCGGAATCTAAAAATTCTTATAAAAGGAGCACATCTTTTGGGTATTTCTATCCTATGGACAGAACAAACGCCCGACAAGTTAGGTTCGACGGTACCGGACATTTCCGCATTGTATGAGGGAAAACCCATTGTAAAAAATATGTTTAGCTGTGCCCGTGATAAAGTATTTATGAAGACATTGGAAGCATTGAAGCCTCACCATATTTTGCTCGCAGGAATTGAAACACATGTGTGCGTATTGCAGACAGCGAAAGATTTGCTTGAAAATTATGATGTTGCAGTTGTTGCGGATGCAGTATCATCAAGAACTGAATTCAACAAACAAATCGGACTGGACGGAATTCTTTTAGCCGGCGGATCACAAACCAGCGTAGAAAGCATCCTTTTTGAACTTCAGGAAATCGCAGAAGGAGAGACCTTCCGACAGTTAATAAAATTGGTCAAATAAGGCAGAATTAAAATAATTAGGAACTTATTCTAATCTATGCGTAAAATGACGCGTATGGTAAAACAGTTCATATCCATCACATTTGTGACATTCATGGTAAGTATGTCGGCAATGCCGTTAATTCAAGTCCATGATTGTGATAAACCCTGTTGTGAGAGCGGAGAAAACTCCTGCTGCACAATGGATATGTCTATGGAAGAGTCTTGTTCAATGTCATTCAGTGAATGCAACAACGCAACGCTGTTCATTCCCATATTATCCGCTCCGGTTTCTCAGTTTGAGAATGTAACCGATTTTACGACTGATGAGATTGTACATATAGAACTGGAGATCGATGATCAAGATAAATCTACACACGTTGTAGAAATATCTCACCCCCCTGAGCCACCCCCTTCTTTTTTCACACCCCTTCGAATATAGAAATCTCCTTTGATTAAAATGGGTTAATTCCCATTTGTTGGATTCGTGCGTCCTGCCGGATTCAAATTTGTGTTTCACAATTAAAACAACAAGGAGAAATATGCGTAAATATTCTGCGCAAATTAAACAACATATTTTAACACTCGTCATCGTGTTTGCCATTGGATTTGTTCCCGCCATGGGATCAAATTCCCCGAAGACGCTCACCTTAAATGATTACGTTCAGATCGCCCAAAAAAATAATGTGGACATCCACGCGGCGTTTCATCGTTGGAAAGCTGCTGAGGAAAGAATTATCGTCGCTAAAGGTTTGCCAAACCCAACACTAAGTTTTGGATATTTTCTTGAGAATGTCGAAACCGCCGTCGGTCCTCAGGAATACAAAATTGGAGTTTTGCAAAAGTTTCCATGGTTTGGAAAACGAAAAACGCAAGGAGAAATCCAATCCGCAAGAACGGAGATTCTGTTTCAGCAACTTCAGGCGAAACGCTTAATAGTCATTCACGCAGTAAAATCATCGTGGTATGATAATTATTATTTAATGAGGGCTATTTCCATAACCCGGCAAAATTATGATTTAGTTCTGAATTGGGAAACGGTTGTTCGGAGTAAATATATGACGGCTCGGGCGGGACATCCTGATTTAATCAAAACCCAAATTGAACGAATACAACTCGAAGACAAACTGAAATCGCTAGAAGCAAAGCAATTCCCAATACTGGAAAAATTTCGGTCGTTATTGAATGATCATGATCTTGCAGATATCACCGTCACTGATTCTTTAGAATTTATTCCGAATGAATTTTCTACGGATGAGATCATTCGTTCAGCGAAAAAAGATAACCCGGGGGTGCTGTCTGCTGAGCAAGGGATAAACATGAACAGTAAAACATTGAAACGAACAAAGTTGAATTGGTATCCGGATATTGGAATTGGATTGGATTATATTGGCACTGGAAGCAAAGTCAGCAGTGCCGAAAGTGGAAAGGATCCGCTCTTGTTTAAGGTCGGTCTCGATTTACCAATCTGGTTTGGAAAAACAAAAAAGTCTATTCAATCCGCAAAATTAGAACTGGATGCCGCAACGTATCACCTTGAATCGGTAAAAAATCAGTTAGCCGTCGATATTGAAACAACGATCTTTGAGTTAGAGGATGCTGAGCGCAGAGTACAGTTGTATAAGGAATCGCTGATCCCGAAAAGTCTGGAATCTCTGAGTGTAACGGAAAAAGCCTATATAGCAGATAAAGTTGATTTATTAACTCTTATAGATGCTCAGCGCCGACATTTGGCGTTTACACTGAATTATGAGCAAGCTTTAGTACAGTATCTCAAATCCAGTTCAAAATTGAATACATTAACCGGTACCGTTGAAAAAGGAAGGTAATGGTGAATAAATATATAAATAAAATAAAAATAACAATCCAATCGATAAAGCCTGTCAGTCTGATCTTTATCCTATCGGCGTTTCTTGCGGGATGGTGGATTTCAAGTCCGGTGGAGAATCATTCCAACCACGGACAAACTACCGTCCAAAGCGAAGCAGAAGTATGGACATGCTCAATGCACCCAAACGTGAGGCTCCCTGAACCGGGACAATGCCCCATTTGCTTCATGGATTTAATTCCATTGGAATCCGATGCCGGAGGATTAAGCCCTGATCAGTTATCACTTTCGAAAGATGCGGTAAAACTGGCCGAGATTACCACGGTGCCTGTTCGCTACGGAACAGCTAATATGAATATTCGCTTGTCGGGGAAAGTGGTTACGGATGAAACGCGTATTCGTAACATCACAGCTTGGTTTCCAGGACGGCTGGAACGAATGTTTGTTGATTACACAGGGATTACGGTAAATAAAGGTGACCACATGGTGGAGATCTATAGCCCCGAATTATATTCCGCACAGGAAGAATTAATTCAAGCCCGGAAACTGATGGATAGTAACGGAAACCAATCTTCTTTAATTCAACGAACGGCGGAAACAACCTTAGAAGCCACACGGGAAAAATTAAGATTATTGGGATTGATGGACGAACAAATTCAAACGATGGAAACCATGGACAAGCCCTCGAACATTGTGACTGTCTATAGTCCAATAACCGGTGTTGTTATCAAAAAAAACGGGGTAGAAGGGGCCTACGTTCAAACGGGCACAACGATTTACACCATTGCGGATTTGAGTCGAGTTTGGATTATTTTAGATGCATACGAACAAGACATCCCTTGGTTGGCATTTGGTCAAACAGTCACCTTTAATACTGAATCTCTCCCCGGGAAGAAATTTGAAGGCAAAATTTCCTTTATCGACCCGATCCTGAATGAAAATACACGGACGGTTAAGGTGAGAATCAATGTGTTAAACCCAAATGGATTGTTAAAACCCGGGATGTTTGTCCGTGGAAATATCCATGCAGTCATAGACGGGAATGGGAAAGCCATTAATCCGGAGTTAGCCGGAAAATGGATTTGTCCTATGCATCCTGAAATTGTAAAAAATCATCAGGGAATCTGTGATGTATGCGGAATGGATTTAGTGAAATCAGAATCACTGGGGATTGTTCACACAGCAGATCATCAACACGAAAGTCTGTTAATTCCGGCGACAGCGGTTCTCAGAACCGGTGAACGTGCAATTGTGTACGTTAAACTTCCCGGCGACGAACCGATTTTTGAAGGACGTGAAGTTGTTTTAGGTCCGCGAGTAGGAGAGCATTATATTGTGAGGTCCGGGCTCACCGAAGGTGAACAGGTCGTTGTTAGAGGGAATTTCAAGATTGACAGCGCAATGCAAATTGCCGCCAAGCCAAGTATGATGAATCCAAAGGGCGGTTCGTCGGGGGTGGAGCATAATCATGGTGGAAAAATAGCAAGTGGGCAAACACATTCTGAGCAAGATGAGATTAATATAGAACCGCTGCTCGAAGCATTCTCTATGGCGAAGTCCGCCTTTGAGGAAGGAGATTCAGCGAAGGCAAAGGAAGCATTATCGGCCGTTAGATTTATATCGGAAAAAATAAAATCAAAGCATCAACTGAAACACATCGAGCAATATTTTGAAAGCATTATCCAAACCCTGCAGCATCTTCATCATGTTCCGCTTAAGAGAGATGTTTTTGATAAAATTGAAGTTGATATTGATCAAATTAATTTGAAGTTAATAAACACTAAAAATTGATGATACCCAAAAAGGTAAAACATGCTAAGTAAAATAATACGATACTTTCTCGACAATTCTTTAATTGTCTCGATTCTTCTCATCGTGGCTGTTGTATGGGGAATCATGGTTGCACCATTCGATTGGCATCTTGGGGACCTGCCAAGAGACCCGGTTCCTGTCGATGCCATCCCGGATATTGGTGAAAATCAACAGATTGTCTTCACAAAGTGGCCGGGAAGAAGTCCGCAGGATATCGAAGATCAAATTACTTATCCCTTGACGACCTCGTTGTTGGGAATACCAAATGTGAAAACCATCCGGTCATATTCCATGTTCGGTTTTTCCACGATTTATATCATTTTCAATGAGAAAGTGGATTTTTACTGGTCTCGCTCCCGTATTTTGGAAAAACTCAATTCACTTCCGGGTGGGACTGTACCGGAGGGTGTATCACCTGCATTAGGCCCTGATGCCACAGCTCTGGGACAGGTGTTTTGGTACACGTTGGAAGGTCGGGATAAGGACGGAAATCCAATAGGAGGATGGGATTTGGAAGAACTTCGTAGTGTGCAGGATTGGACGGTTCGATACGCCCTCCAATCGGCAGATGGTGTATCGGAAGTGGCATCAATTGGCGGGTTTCAAAAGGAATATCAGATTGATGTAGATCCTATGGCAATGCGTGAACACGGCATCCAATTGACAGAAGTATTTAATGCCGTACGTCAATCTAATTTGGACGTCGGCGCTCGGACGGTGGAAATCAATCGTGTGGAGTATATGGTGCGCGGATTGGGATTCATCAAGTCATTGGAAGACATCGAATATACTGTCGTGAAAGCACGGGATAATATCCCCATCTATGTTAAAGATATTGCCCATGTAACGCTTGGACCTGCGCTTCGTCGCGGGGTATTGGACAAGGAAGGTACAGAAGCTGTTGGCGGTGTGGTCGTCGCACGGTACGGTGAAAATCCGCTGGCAACGATAAAAAATATTAAGAGCAAGATACAAGAAATTTCTCCGGGGTTACCCCAAAAGACTCTATCCGACGGCACGGTGAGTCAAGTAACTATTATTCCATTTTACGATCGAACCGGACTGATTTATGAAACTTTAAACACGCTGAATCACGCGTTACGGGATGAAATTCTGATTACGATTGTTGTCATTTTGGTGATGGTGATGCATTTCCGAACGTCCATGCTGATTTCCGGAATGCTTCCATTGACCGTTCTTATGGTCTTTATCGGCATGAAATTGTTTAAAGTGGATGCAAATATTGTCGCATTATCCGGTATTGCTATCGCGATAGGGACCATTGTGGATATGGGAATTGTCGTCACAGAAAATATTTTAAAGCATCTTGAGCGGGCGAAAGAAGCAACAAAAGACGTTATTTTCAAGGCGGTCTCCGAAGTCGGAGGGGCGGTGCTGACGGCCGTATCCACTACAGTCATTAGCTTCCTGCCGGTGTTCACGATGATCGGCGCAGAAGGAAAACTCTTTAAACCTTTGGCGTACACGAAAACATTCGCCCTCATTGCATCCATCATAATTGCTTTATGCATTTTGCCAGCGATGGCCTACCTTTTGTTCGGGAAAAAGAAAAAACGATTCAACATAGAAATCGCCGTGTTTAAACGAGTTCCATGGTTAGGAAACGGGATTGTTGTCCTCATGGTTGTCATTATTTTAGCGTCCACATGGTCACCATTAGGATTAGAAAAAGGGTTCTTTTTGAATTTCCTCTTCGCAGGGAGTCTTATTGCCCTAATTATGTCCGGTATTTCAGGATTTACAAAGATTTATCCAACCCTTCTTCGTTGGGCACTTAATCATAAGCGAAAAGCACTCTCATTACCAGCTATGGTGACGATGTTTGGTCTGGTTGTTTGGTTAGGTTTTGGTTCACTATTCAGTTGGATGCCGGAATTTGTCCGCTCTACACGTCCGTTTACAGCAATGAGCCACACATTTCCCGGTTTTGGTAAGGAATTCATGCCACCCTTAGATGAGGGATCATTTCTTTATATGCCAACCACCATGCCCCACGCAGGAATGGAAGAATCCATCGACGTCCTGCAAACATTGGATAAGGCATTGTATTCCGTTCCGGAAGTAGAATCGGTTGTGGGAAAAATCGGGAGAGTAGATTCGCCCTTAGATCCGGCACCCTTAAGTATGGTAGAAACCATCATTGCCTATAAACCGGAATATGGTGTTGATGAAAATGGAAACCGTGTTCGGCAATGGCGGGAGCATATTCGCTCAGCAGATGATATTTGGGATGAGTTAGTGAAAGTCGCCCAAATTCCCGGAACGACATCAGCACCGAAACTTCAACCCATTTCTGCAAGATTAGTCATGCTCCAAAGCGGAATGCGCGCACCCATGGGGATTAAGGTAAAAGGCCCTGATTTACCCACTATTGAAGCATTCGGACTTGAACTGGAAAAGCATTTAAAAAATGTTCCAGGTGTAAAAAGTGATATGGTATTTGCCGACAGAATTGTAGGGAAACCCTACTTGGAAATTGACATTGACCGAAGAGCCATTGCAAGATATGGAATCCCATTGCAGAAAGTTCAGCATGCGATTGAAGTGGCTGTAGGCGGTATGCCAATTACCACAACAGTGGAAGGACGGGAGCGATATCCTGTTAGGGTACGATATTTACGGGATTACCGCAGTAACATGGAATCTATGGACAGGATATTGATCCCTGGACAGGGCGGTGTGCAAATTCCACTTGGACAGTTATCCACCGTAAATTATGTTCGGGGACCGCAAGTGATTAAAAGTGAGGACACCTTTCTTGTTGGGTATGTTTTGTTTGATAAATTATCCAAATGGGCAGAAGTCGATGTGGTGGAAGAAGCACAATCCTATTTGAATCAGCTTATTGAAGACGGCACATTGAACGTTCCCGCCGGAGTGAGTTTTACGTTTGCCGGTTCTTATGAGAATCAGATTAGAGCCTCAAAAAAGTTGGCGGTGGTTTTACCTGTTGCGTTAGTACTTATCTTTTTAATCCTATACTTTCAATTTAAGAGTGTATCTACTACATTAATCGTATTTAGTGGGATATTTGTCGCATGGTCAGGGGGCTTTGTCATGCTGTGGTTATATGGTCAGGATTGGTTTCTAAATTTCAGTTTATTCGAAGAAAACATACGAGATTTATTTCGGATGCATCCGGTGAATATGAGTGTGGCTGTCTGGGTTGGTTTTTTGGCATTATTCGGAATTGCGACTGATGACGGTGTTTTAATCAGTACATATTTAGAGCAACAGTTTGATGAAGAGAATCCGACTACGATAAATGCAATCAGAGAAGCAACTGTTAAAGCCGGAATGCGGCGAATTAGACCTGCCATGATGACAACAGCCACAACATTACTAGCATTAATGCCAATTCTTACATCTACAGGACGTGGTGCAGATGTAATGATCCCTATGGCGATTCCATCCTTTGGAGGAATGGTATTCGCAATTATGACGACATTTGTTGTACCGATTATTTATGCTATGGTAAAAGAAAGAGAATTGAACAAAACTCAATAAAACGAACAAAAAACAAAAGGAAACACACATGAAAACAATAAAGACAATCCTTCTTTTCGGCGCAGTTATGTTAATTGCCGGTTGTGGAGGAAAAAAAGAATGTGCTGAAGCTGAGAAAAAAGATGGACATAAATGTCCAAAAATGGCTGAGGTACAAAATCAAGAAGAGGAGCGGTTTATCTATTACACATGTCCGATGGAAAGTCATAAACATATTCGCAGTCGTGAAGCCGGAAAATGTGAAGAATGTGGCATGACGCTGGTCGCCGGTGTAACAACAACCGAAGAAAAGATGGACTTTTATGGTTGTCCGATGCTAATGCACAGCCATATACGTTCAGATAAACCCGGAACCTGTGACCAATGCGGGATGAAACTCTTGCCGATGAGATTGGCAAACAAATAAAATAACAAAG
>JACNKV010000108.1 GCA_014381855.1 Fidelibacterota bacterium
AGACTTGGGCGTATTGAAGCTCACACACCAATTAGGACTTAGTCTGGAATTTTAAAATAAGTCGACCTGACTTTATCTTTTGTTGAAGAGACATATTAGACGAAATAATCCAACCTCGCATTATACAGTTGTCAAATATATTTTAGCAATAAAACACATCAAAAGTAACGTGTGATGTTCCGCACATGCCACATATTTACACAAAATAATACTACCGCCGATGGGGTGAAATATTTTATATTGTGTGTGCAATAAATTTCATAGTAGCACCACTGATTAACTTAAACAAAAAAAGGAAGTACCATGCGTAAAATCACAAGTAGTATTTTAGTCTTGACTATATTAGGAATGAGCCTGGTTTTTGGGAAGGACTTTAATCCATCTCCCAATGTTCAAACTGCCATCAATGTTAATAATATTAGCATTAACCTCAATGATACTAATAGGGATATCCAAAGAACGGTTCGTGAGGAAATCATACTATATGAACAGGATTTTGAAGGTGATGTTAGTGAATGGAATAATGATTCCGGATGGGAGTTGACTGAATTAGAATCCTACAGTCCAACACACAGTTTCTTGTCGCCAAACGAATCCAATGGGAGCAACGAAGGCGTATGGACTCTCATTTCTCCTGTTTTAGAGTTGCCGGACTTAGGCGCAGATGAAATCATGCACTTCAAGTTTGCACTAAATTGTAATATGCCGGATTCTGACGGAGATGGTGATAACTTTCTTGAGGATTATTATTGGGTTAGTATTGCCGATGTGGATGCGTTGGCGTGGCATACATCAGATTTTAATGCTTATTCAGGGAATTCATACTGGTGTGGGGATGAAGAAGTTGAAGGATACTTGGACGGATGGCTTCAATTCTTAGATACACCTGAGATTGTCATCCCTGAAACCGGATATACATTGAGTACTCAAATGCGCTGGGGGATTGAAAGTCCTGCCGATGCCGGAGGTGTAGCAGGACATTGGATTGATGGATGGGATGCTGCAAATGTTCGCATTTCAACTGATGCAGGACAAACATGGGAAATTTTAATTGGTAGCGATTCCTACGATTTTTATAGTGGCTACGGTTGGATATATAATGGAGAACCCGATGGCGTTAACGGTACACATACACTCGCATCTGGATGGGGCGGACAAGCAGACTGGCATAGCGTTTCATTTGATTTAAGCAGTTATGCCGGGCAAACAGTCATGATCCGTTTTGCATTTGGATCTGACCCTGCTTATAGCACCGTAGATGATGCTTCACTAACAGGTTTTATTGTCGATGACATTGTCATCAGCAACGGAAGTGATATCGTGTTTGAAGCTGATGCAGATTCCAACGATCCAATGAACCCAACCGGATTGGTCTGGGTGCAGCAGTTTTATGATTACGGCGCAGATGACCGTCCCGGTGGTTTGGGTTGGGAAGAATATTTACCGGGATATCCATTCTGCGACGGGTGTAACACCTATCTTGATATCAGCAATTTTGCCGGTAGAAATGTCATCTTTAGATTCTCCTCCCGATATGATGAGGATGACGATGGCGGGAACGGTGACGGATTATTCATCGACGATTTAACGATTTATAAAGAATCCAGTGCAAATTATCCGCCACCCGCAGAATTTGGTGGAGAAGCGTTTGACGGAGAGGTCAATCTTTGGTGGAATGATATGAATGCCTCAGGTACTAACGATTTTATTTATGACAACGATGATGTAACCGATCAAATTAATCTAACAGATGCTGGTGAAGCGTATGCCGGTGAAATATTTGAGTTTGTCGGTGCATCTACCGTAAACTCAATTTCGGTATTCAGCGTAAATGAAATGACTGTAGATACACGAATCTCCGCGTTTGGTACCGTTGGAGCTTTTTTTGATACAGACCCAACTTACGATTTATACATCACATTGGAACCCGGTTGGAACACCTTTGAGTTGGTGAACGACTGGTCATTTAGCGGTTCATATATTATTGCTATGGAGTTTACCAATTTCATTTATGCGGGTCTGGACGCATCTGCAACACCCAGTACTAACAGTGTCGTTATGCTCGGTAGCGGTTGGGATTTGTGGGCGGATGTTGCCGCGGGATCCGGTGGCGGTTTGAATGATGGTGAATGGGGTATCCGGGCAAATATTACATACAGTGGTGCCGGAGTTACATACAATATTTACGAAAGTGGAGTTAATCTTATCGTTGATGGTTTGACAAATAATTCCTATATCGTTGAAGATCTTGAAAATAACATAACCTATTCATTTGCCATTAGCGCAACCTATCCGGATGGCTCTGAGAGTGAATTAAGCGAGGCGGTTGAGTTGACACCTCAGTCCAATTCGGTTTATGAGCTTTCCTACGATGACGGAACATCTGAATTTGGATTTAATGCTGGTCAAAATAATTATACCGCCGTTCGCTTCACAACGATAGGTAATGATCCTCTTGTTCGCGTCAAATGGTATCAGGTTGGTGACGGAGGTGCGTTTTATCTGAAAATATATTCCAATGATGGCGATACACCCGGCAACGAGATTTTCAGTACAATTGTAACCGGAGGGGTTGACGGATGGAATACTCGAGATTTAATTGACGAGAATCTGACGTTATCAGGTACATTTTGGGTTGGAGCTAAGGAATTTAGTTCCACGCATCCATTTGGTCTAGACACCGGAACCGATACCGGAAACTCCTATTTTCGGGTTGGCGATGGTGGGACGTGGGAGCCGATTGCAAATTCCGGATTGTCAGGGAATCTGATGTTCAGAGTTTCGTTGGATCATCCTGTCAGTGGAGAGATATCAATAGACGTACCACATCTATCGGATTGGAATTTGGTAGGAGCACCGGTTGGAACTCAAGATATTCCCGGCAATTATTTGGGCTACTACCCTGATGCGATTGAAGGAACATTATACTCATTCACGACTGGTTACGAACAGGTTGAGGATATGTATCCGGGCGTAGGCTACTGGCTCAGATTTACAGAGAACGGATCGAATGTAGTTACCGGTACGCAACTTAATGTGGTTGAGATTAATCTACAATCTGACTGGAATTTGATATCGGGGACTTCTGAAAATAGTTCAGTTGACAATATTATTGATCCTGATGCCCTCATCATCCCCGGAACAATTTATGGGTTTGGTGTTGGATATGAAGTCGCCGAATCCTTAGAACCGGGCGAGGGTTACTGGGTGCGTTCGAACGGGGAAGGACAGATAACCATTGCCACCGCTTGGAGGTCAAAGACGCACTCCTTTGTGAGTAAACTGGAAAATGCCAATCATCTCACAATCAATAATACGACACTCTATTTTGGTGTTCAGCTTGATGAAAAAACAAAACTCAGTTACAGTCTACCTCCCAAACCACCGGTAGGGTCTTTTGATGTCCGGTTTGCAGGAGATTGGAAAGTAACAGACACATACGGATTAATTAACGTGATGAATCCCGATGAAATGTTGATGGTAAACTATCATGTAAACATTGATGAAAAATGGGAGTTGACAGATGAGAGAGGAAACGTCTTTGAACTCATCGATGACGGCGTAGTCAAAATTGCAGGTGATGTAACAAAAATGGAATTACGGAAATCCACTTCAGCAAATCTTCCGACAGAGTTTGTTCTCAAACAAAACTACCCAAATCCGTTCAATCCGACGACAGTTATCCGTTATCAGGTACCCGTTACCAGTGACGTACAATTAATGGTATATGATTTAATGGGACGTAAAGTAAAGGAACTGGTGAGTGGTAGCGTGGTGAGTGGGACACATCATGTAACGTGGAACGGAATAGACACTCATGGTCAGCCCGTTGCATCGGGGATGTATTTGTATAGACTAATATCAGGTGAGTACACAGAAACGAAAAAACTGTTACTATTGAGGTAATAAAGAAGGAATAAATAATGGAACAAACACGTAACATCAAAATCATTTTGAGCACAATCTTGATAGGAACCGGATTCCTATTTGCAGGTGTAATGCCGGAACAATCAGACGACACCTTTATGTTTTGTCTGAAACCAAGCACAAAACCGTTAGAAATACTGCAATCTTACAATCCGCCGAAAGTGGACAATTCTGCTGTTCAACAATTTTTGGATGAGCATAATGCTGTTAAAATTGAAGCATGGATTCCGCAAGCAGACCCAAGAGATCACGACGGGGATGTATATCTGAACAGGATTTATCGCGTATATCTTTCGGATAAAGACAGAGTACAAATCTCCATCGCCAAAGACGGCATTACAACGCTGTCTTCGGTATTGTCATCAGAGTATGATTATATACGGAGACCAACTTATGTCCCGAACGACCCGATGGTCGGACAGCAATGCAGTCTTGGGGCAGTAAAAGCATTTGAGGCTTGGGATTTCTTTGTCGAGAGCGGACAAATTCCGGGAGATCGTCATGTCCTCCTTGCGAGCGTAGATACCGGTGTCGACTATACACACCCAGACCTGCAGAACAATATTTGGATTAATCAGGGAGAGGTTCCATCGAGCATATTTTCAACGGTAGATTCTGATGGTAACGGATATGTAAATGCTGAAGAAGTCGTAGCATATCTGGTGGCAAACAATATGGATTATTATAGTGGAGACGGAATCAATCTGCGCGATGCACTCCAACCCGCATCTCCATTTACCAATAATTCTGACGATGACGGCGATAATTATGTGGATGACCTCATCGGCTGGGACGCCTCAGGGTATTCAGGGGCAGATGATAACGATCCCATGCCGAAAGCCGGCGTACCCAACAACAGCACCTGGGCGCACGGAACCCATGTTGCAGGAATTTTGAGCGCGGTAACGGATAATAATCTTGGAATGGCTTCAACAGCATTTCGATGTAGCGTTATCCCTGTAAAATGTTCCAGAGAAAATCAGGGAACTGAACCTTATGTTAATGACGGTTATCCGGGGATGTACTACGCAGCCCGCGCAGGATATTACGCAGGAACATTTACCATTATCAACAACAGCTGGGGTGGTGGCGGTTTTAGCAGTTATGAACAAAATCAAGTCAATACTGCACATAACACGTACGGAGCCGTTATTGTTGCGGCCGCGGGGAATGGTCAAGATTACCCGAATTATGGAGAGGAATATGGGTCTCATTATCCATCCAGTTATGACAATGTAATTTCTGTCGCCGCCATGGGATGTAACGGCGTTTGGGGGCATTGGGCAACCTACCATGAATCTGTTGACCTTTCCGCTCCCGGGGAAGGAATCACCAGCTTAATTATTGGAACGGGATATGAATCTTGGGACGGTTCATCTATGGCAAGTCCGAATGCAGCAAGTTGTATCGGGCTGTTGAAGGCATTTTATCCTGAGTGGGACAATGAAACGCTAGAGACAAGAATTGTGGAAACCGCAGACCCGTTGATTTACCTTTTAAACACCGAGGATTATTTGCAAAATCGTCTGGGTTCAGGGATGGTGGATGTTTACAAAGCCATTGGCGCTACGATTTACCCGAATATCACCTATGTTTCGCATACATTAATATTTGGAGAGGGAGACGGGGATAATGTCCTAAATCCCGGAGAAACAACTCAATTGCGTGTGACCATAGAAAATGAAGAAGGATGGGTAGATGCGATAAATGTTTCTGCGACGTTGTCTTGCTCAAATCCGAATGTGACCATTACCGATAATAGTGCGCAATATCCCGGTATCATTTACGCAGGCGGAGTTGGTATAAATCTGACGGATCCTTTTGAGTTTGAACTTTCAGATGCCGTCGATCTTGGCGAGATAGAATTTCAATTGAGCATCACAGCAAATTCCGGACAGGAACATGAATATTCAAAAACCATTGCGTTCCAAATCTCAGTTTCTCTTAATCAAGATGGATGGCCTTTCGTGGTTGGTAATCAGGTTTGGTCTTCTCCGGTTGTTGTGGATATCAATAATGACGGCAGCAACGAAATTATTTTTTCAGACTACAGCGGTATTGTGCGGATTATGACAACATCCGGTGAAGAACTCAGTAACTTTGATACCGGGAATCAAATTTGGGGATCTCCGGCAGTTGCCGATGTTGACAACGATGGAGCATTGGAAATTGTGGTTGCATCGAAAAGTCGACATGTATTTGTCCTCGATCAAAATTGCAGCGTAGAAACAGACTATGACGCAGGGCAATATCTAATGGGGACGCCTGCGTTGGGAGATATTGATGGCGACGGAAGTCTAGAAATCGTTGTCGGAGGATATTCTTCTCCCGGGAAGATTTTTGCCATAAACCCGGATGGAACGGATGTGCCCGGATTTCCGTATGAACTAGGAGAAACAATCCAGCGCGGTGTAGCGTTGGCTGACTTTAACGGAAACGGTAAAGTCGACATTGTTTGCGGCACGGATGGAGAAAGTCTCTGGCTGATTTACGATGATTTAACCGTCGCAGACGGATTCCCTTTTACGGTTTCCAGCGATTTTAGAACCGCTCCGTCTATTGTTGACGTGGATGGAGAAAAAATAATTTTCGCCGGTTCACGGAACGATAATTTCTATGCAGTAAACAGTAATGGAGAATTACGGTTCGAAATTGCATCGAATGATGATATGAGCACATCTCCTGGATTTGTTGAAACACCCGAAGGAATTGCCGTGTTTATCGGATCGGAAGACGGTACATTGTTTGGTGTGGATTTAAACGGTAACGCTCTCCCCGGCTGGCCAAAAACCCTAAACGGAGATGTGATTGCTTCCCCGGTGTTTGCTGACTTGGATGGCGATGGTTCACCTGAAGTTATCTCTGCGACCACAGACGGGAATCTTTACGCCTATAAATTGAATGGTGAAATGTATGCGCATTTCCCGATTCAGAATACGTTTCCGTATAAAGGTTCACCAACCATTTTTGATACCGATAACGATGGAGATTTGGAAATTATGATCGGGACCAGTGCCTCTTTGGAAAATATTGATGTGAAAGAATCCGGTAGCGTTTTCGATTTTTGGAATATGTATCGAGGTAATTTGAAGCGAACAGGATTTTACAGCACGACCACGGGCGGACCTACGTCTGTCAATGTGGACCATTTATCCGGGTGGAACCTTGTCGGACTCCCGATGAATACGGAGAACACACATTATCAAAGTCTGTTCCCGGATGCTCTGGAGGGAACGTTGTTTTCATTTGATGGCGGATTTATTCAAGAAGAGCAATTGAGCGCCGGAATCGGATATTATCTTCGCTTTCCATCGGATGGAGTAAATACGATTACAGGAACGGCGATATCATCCGTGACGGTTTCTCTAGCCGAAGGCTGGAATTTATTCACAGGAGTAACTGCACCCGTGAGTGTGGATTTAATTCATGATCCATACGGAATTATCATCGATGGGACAATCTACGAATTTAACGGTGGATATGAACCCGCCGAGATTTTATCTCCCGGGAAAGGCTATTGGATTCGAACATCCGGTGAAGGCAATATTACAATTACATCAGAATGAGAAAGATTTTATTAATAATCATCAAACAGTATATAATTTTGCATATTTTGCGAAGATAGGAATTGTCATTTGTTGAATTTTGATGTACAATCTAGTTCAATAATTGATGGAAAATACTTAGTTTGATACTTCACAACGAACATGGAGGAAACATGAAACAGTTAATTAACATCATGCTGATTGCCGTTTTTGGCTTAGGAATTGTATTCGGTTCTGCGATTCCGTTACACAAGTCACCGGTAAAACACAGTAAAGTATATCAGCCAAAAATAGAACCGGAAACATCAGTGGATATCCCGGAAGGACAACCTACCGGACCTATCTACAACTATCCGAACGATAGGAATTCATTTAACTTTACAGTGGTGGATTCTTCCAAAAACGGATATGGGATGATTGTAGCCCCTACACGACCGCTTGCCGTTAATGAGAATGGCTTGTTTTTTGTGTATCGCCAATGGGCAGGAGAAAACGGAACCAGCGGGCAGATTGGTGCTGCCTATTCTGAAGACGGTATTGACTGGACGACATACCAAAACCTGAACCCCGGGATGGGAATCGGACGGTATCCAAGTGCAATTGGGATGGAAGACTATCCATACGCATTTTGGAACGAATACACCGGAATAGGAGACGGTTATGGCGGAACTCCGTATTACACTTGGGATGAATTTGGCTGGGACGGAGGTTCATTTGCCGACGCCTCTTCGGTAGATTTGAACTGGACGGGGGATAAAGACCTATGGGTTGGCTCACCGGATTATTCCTATGGTAATGGCGTACATAACTTTAACGTAGCCTATGCCGACTGGACCAGAGAAGATAAATTTGTCTTCCATGCCGAAGCATATAATGACGGACAGATTATTTTTGGAGAAGAGATTAAAGTTATTGATGTAAATGCTGATATGGTTGGCGGCGATGAAGAGGGTTCCTATACGTCTTCCCCCACCTTGGATGTCAATGACAATGGGATTGGTTATGTGTCCGTTTCTACCTATTTTGAAGGTGCAGA
Source organism: Fidelibacterota bacterium (assembly GCA_014381855.1). Classification (GTDB taxonomy): domain Bacteria; phylum Fidelibacterota; class Marinisomatia; order Marinisomatales; family JACNKV01; genus JACNKV01. Next base: position 8,509 of record JACNKV010000108.1, read on the forward strand.
TGTCGGTACAAGCCCATATTGTAATACACATACGATTGCATTTAAAATGACAGAAGACTACGGTGCAACATGGTTCGGCGGACAGGAAGGAACGAATTACTTCTTTATTGATGATAATGTGTTTGATCACATGCTCAATAATGGTGCTTATCCGGACCATTACGGACCCGATAACAGCGAATGTGCCGATACAACGATCACGTGGGACGAATTATTTATTGCTTATGATTTTGATATGCGTGTTGACAGTGACGGAAATCCGCATTTTATCACGAGTGTCCTTCCTTCATCAGATGGTGGGATCTACACTTCCATTACCGATGCCATCGGCTGGTGGCATTTTTGGATTGACAAAGATCATCTTCAGTCTCCGGGATTTGTGAATACACCTAATGGATGGAACTATTCCTTTGTGTTGAGCACGTCAGAATCTTTCAGAGATTGGGATGACTATTTTGCCAATGATTATTGGTATCAGTCTTTCTTCCCGTCTCTTGCGATCAGTGGGGAAAGCGATGATGTAATGTATGTTGTTACCAGTTTAATTGAACCGGGTCCGTTTACCGTCACCGACGATGGTGGAACACCGGATGACGGTTGTGATGACTGGGGATACTTTTTAGAATGGTCTTTTGATAATTTTGTGATTAAAACAGAAGATGCCGGGAATTATTGGTGGTGCCCATACCAGTTTGCCACACCAGACCCTGACACAACGGATGACGATCGCCCTGATGAAGTTTCTGCTCATGCATCACCGGACGGAGCTACAAATGACAGAGTATATTATTCTTACCAAATGCCGGATTATCCGTATGGTTCAACAACAGGTGATCTTGATCATCCTGCCAACTGGGTAAACCGTGTGTACGCGGGGTGGGTTGATTTGACGACTGAACCAATTTGTGGCGACGGCTGTGAAACCACCGTAGAGAACAATGCCGGTTGGAATTTGGTTGGATTACCGGAAGATGCAGAAGATCCGAATTATCAGACGCTGTATCCGAATTCGATTACGGGTACTTGCTATTATTTTAGTGCAGGCTATCAGCAGGCAGAAAATCTGAATGCAGGTGTCGGTTACTGGCTGCGCTTTAACGATGCAGGATCGAACCTCATAGAAGGACCATGTCTGGATGATATCACGATATCTTTGAGCGAAGGTTGGAATTTAATGTCAGGTGGTTCCTACAACGTTGATGTAGCTACGATCTGTGATCCGAATGGGATTATTGTCGCCGGGACTTTCTACGCGTTTGATGCAGGTTATCAACAAGTATCAACTCTTGAACCGGGTAATGGATATTGGGTGCGTACAAACGCTGCCGGAGATATTACTCTATGTGGTTCAGGACTGGCGCGCGCAACCGGATTTGAAAATCTGATGGTAGATGCAAATTCAATCTCATTTAATGGATCTACGCTGAATTTTGGTGTGAGCATCCCTAAAAAGGCAATGCTCAGCTACAGCTTACCGCCGAAACCTCCGGTTGGTGCATTTGATGTACGATTTGCCGGAGATTGGAAACTTGCTGAAACCGGTGGAATCATTGAAGTGATGAACCCTGTCGAAACTATTTCGATTGCTTACACCATTACCGATGGCAATGTATGGACTCTTGAGAGTGCGACGAACAGTTATACGCTTACAGGCGAAGGAAAAATGGACATACCTACATCCGATGGCTATGTGCTGACAAAGGATGGCATTAATACGGCACCGGAGACGTTTGCATTAGGTCAGGGATATCCTAATCCGTTTAATCCTGAGACCACCATTGATTACCAAATCGCCAATGCGGGTCATGTTAATATCGTAATCTACGATATGCTTGGCAGAGAAGTAAACACCTTAGTCAACGGATATCACACTCCGAACATGTATTCTGTTGTTTGGAATGGGACTTCCAATGATGGAAAACTCGTCCCAAGCGGCGTGTATTTCTATCACATGACAACCCAGGGGTTTTCTCGGGTAAACAAGGTCATGCTGCTTAAGTAGCTCCGAGAAAACATCAATCTGAAAAGAGGGCTCATATGAGCCCTCTTTTTTTTTCTGTAATACTGGAAATATTGAGTACATTCTACCCAAGTATGAAGCGAATATGTCCACTAATTCTATGGATTGCCGTCTTGTTTGGGCAATCATCTTACCTTTCTGAGTATGAAATTCAGAAGGAGTGGAAAGACTACACACAGTTTCAACGGCATGAGCTTTTGTCTTTCTGCGATTTTCTATTTGAAAATGGCTATTACGACCGAGCACAATTAAGCCTATTTCGATATTTATACAAATATCCTGACGATCAGCTGGAACCGATTCTGTACTACTATATTGCAAGGTCTTATGAAGAGCTTCAGAAATATGATTTAGCCATTGAGTATTATTCGCGATTAACACAGAGTGGGGATTCTACCTCCATTGCTTTTCAAAATGCAAAATACAGAACGACGTATCTGCACTTGATTAAAAATAACATGAAGAAGGTGTATAAAGAAACTGTGGATGAAGAAGATCCGTATTTCCTTATATTCAGAGGATATGCCCTTCTAAATGAATTAAAGTGGAGCGAAGCAAAACAAACCTTATTAGCTGCAGAAGAACGGTTTGATCATGCGTATTATTCGGAAATGATTGCTCCGTTACTTTCATCGATAGAGACGGCACAAGCTATGCCTAAAAAGAATAGAACGTTTGCCATGATCGCTTCAGTTATTCCGGGTGCAGGTCAGTCATATTTAAAAAACTGGAGAGAAGTTGCAGGGACTATGTGTACGGCAATTCTACTATATGCATTTACAGCAAACAATAATAATGCAACAGGGAGTTTCACCTATCAGGATGCGTTAAGTAACACCATTGCCTATTCCAATTCGGTACAGACGACATCATCCGACTGGAACATTCCACTCAGGCATCGAATTCCAATGACGCTTGGCTCAAGTAGCGTGGATAGCCGAATTTTGGTTCCTCCTGTGCTCATCGGCGTTGGTTTGTATGTTGGGAGCATTATTAAGACGATGGACGATATAGATTTAGTGAACAGACAGTTGGTAATAAAATATATTGATTCTGAGATACTCAAACATCCCGCATCAAGGTTTTTGGATTTTCATGAACCGGAGTTGAGATAAAATGATGTTTTCTTAGAGGAGGGGGCATTCCTTTTGGAGTGCATTTATCTTTGCTAAACAGGTTGTT
>JACNKV010000113.1 GCA_014381855.1 Fidelibacterota bacterium
TGGATGGATTGTCCTCATAAATTGCCAATACTTCAGTTGGAGCATCGGTAGTGAACTTTATAGCAAGTCCGTTTTCTAATGGTGAAGCACCGGGAGAAAGCTGTCCGGAAAATAAATACTGAACGCCATCATTTTGATTTGGAGATTCAATTCCGATTGTACTGAAATTACCGTTGGAATCAATATCATGAATTTCTTTGTACTGAAAGATGATCTCCCCGTCGCCGGTAGTGGTTGGGTATACTGCATGATTCAGTAAAATCACTTGGAATGTTTCTTTTACACAACTCGGACAAAATTCGTCATCTTCACCGTTTGATACTGCATCCCACTGAATAATAAATCGATCGGCTTCCGACAAGTAGAACACGTTAAAAGGTTCAGTTCCATTGTTGTCATCCAAATCATCATAAAAAGGTGCGACCATCGCTGAAGGCCCTAAAGACATCGGGATGGAGAAATTCCAAAAGTACGGCACCGGACTTTCTTCGAAGGAAAGCCATCCGTTGGAACAGACATTCGCAGACGAATAGTCTTGACCATAATAAGTGAAGGGGAAACTAATATCCACAGTTGTCTGGGTATCGTCCGTCAGATTTAGATTTATCCCCGAACCGCCATTTTCAGGATTTAATTCCACCCAATTGTAAACGGGAGTTTCCGCATATCCGTTGTCATGGCTGTCGTATGCCCAATACCCGTATTCGTCCGGAGGTGACGGGTTGTTTTCCTCAATGGGACCGACTAAAACATGTATCGTGTTTTCTGCAATGATGTTTCCATCTAAGGAGAACTCAACCCGGAAGGGGATACGAAATCCTATGGGGATATTATTGACAGTTCCGGTGAGCATCCCTTCAGTTGAGACAGTCGAATATGCCGGTAAATCCATGGAAACGGTTGTGGCTGTAATGTTAATAATATCATTACTTAATATGCTAAGAGATGCTTCAATATTTTGGAATGATTCTGACGTAGAATTGCTGATGTTAAGAGCGATAGTTTCTGTCGTGTTGGAGGAAAACCAAGATACTCCGTTATCAAGAATGGGTGTTACATCAAATTCTGCATAGACATCAGGGTTGTAAGGTGAGCCATCATCTTCGGTAAATGTTAACTGAATATGTTTCTGCACAAACTGAGATTTGTTCAGATATAAGTCCAGAGTATATCCAACGGGGACATCAGAAAAATCAATGGACAACGTACCGTCAGGCGTTGAAAGTCCTTTAGCGATAAGATCGCCGTCCATCATCAATGCTCCGACCACGAATTCAAGTGGGGTGCCTGTGTCATCTGTGACCTGTGTGTGGAGAAAGGATTGATGCAGATCAGTGTTATTTTCAATCGATGCCGACATCTCCCCGGGATTTCGAAGCCAAACCGGTAAACTTGGGTCCCCTAACACGCCGTAGATATGATGATAAAATTCTACAACATCACCCGGAGAAGCAAGGTGAGGAAACTCATGAATCATTGTTTGTTTGGCTGTAAATAATGCCGGTCCAAGTTCGGTAAGCCGTTCATCAAGTAATTCATCCCACATGGCACCACAAATCACATTGTTAAACTTTGTGTCTGTATCGAGGTCTGACGGTCCAACGACGGCTACGGCACCTTTTGGATTTGTTACACTTCCTCTGGTCAATAGTTCTTCACCAAAACATTTTTCCGGGCCGGTTTGCGGAGCAATATCTGCTCCAAAATCCCCGGTATTGCATACCAAACTCATCACAACCGGTAGCTTCCAGCCATTGTTGATATCCTCAATGTCTTCGATATGAAAAAGTGGTTTATGCCAGCCATGTGAATTTCCCCAACCCCGATAATTAATGATTCCGACACCGGATGTCCATGCATTCACGATGGTGGGATTTTCTACAATCTGATACCCGGCATGAAAAAATGCAGTATCAATTTGCGTATATCCATAATCCTCAAGTCGATCCATGAGCCAGTAGGATGTCCATACAGGAGTTACGGGCCAAGTAGACGGAGGGACTTCATTACCGTCACTGGATGTTTTATAATTTCCGGCAACTAATAATCCATTGTTTAAATAATCCTTATCACTCGCGTTCAGATGATCCATTTTTGAATATTGAATTGTCCGAGCTTTTATGTTTCTTATATCACCGCCGTTACGGACAGACCACCGTCCAACAAGAAAGGACGGGTTCAGAACATCGTAGGTTTCTGACCCGGCATCAGTATCAAAATATGAGTATGGATAATCGGTAACATCCTCTTCATCTTCATTTACAGAGTGAATAAAAAATGTCGGGATTGCAAGACTGCCGTTGACATCTCCGACTAATAATACATACTCCAGCATAGGGTGAGATACATAATAAGATTGAAGATATGCTTTAATTTCCAATGCGGTAGATAAATCCTCGGTGTCCAATGCTATAACCGTTACATCAAACCCCTGCGATTTTTTGAAAGCAATGAAGTCTCCAGCCTGAGTTTCAGTCAAATACGGCATTAAGGCGTTGTTTGGCAAGATGATAAGATACTCCCCACGTTCGTAGGTGGTATTTTGTTTAGTTGTTCCCCGTGCCAATTTTGAAAGCGGTATTTGTTGACTCCCTGAAGTAGTACCGGAAACGAAAAGAGCAAGTAGTGTTAAGAGTGTGAGTGTTTTATGAGTCATTGTTTTCTATTACTTTAAGAGTATGATTTTTTTTGTTATTGATTGTTTGTCTGTCGATATTTTAATAAAGTATATACCGCTGGATTGAGATTGTGCATCCCAAGTCAAGTGTTTTTCTCCGGGAGATTGAAGCTCGGATACTAACGTTGCTATCTGTTGCCCAAGCATATTATAAATTGTAGCAGTTACATTGGTTTGATTTGGCAGGTTGTAAGTAATATGCGTTATCGGATTGAATGGGTTTGGATAAGGCGGCAGAACGAAGAATGCGGGAAGAAATCCATTCGTATGTTCAATCTGAGCTGTTTCTGACGCGGACAGAAGGGATAAGGAATGGATGCGAATTCCCCGGTATCCTAATGTATTGTCCGGTTGGAGATTGATTGCAATTTTTATCGAGTCGGATTCGGTGATAATTGGGAGGTATTCTTCATGATTATCCCAATGTTGATTATCCCAAATAAACGTGATTGTGTCCATATCCCCAAGGATTTCGATTGTGATAATATCATGTTCCCATTCGACTTCGTACTGCCAATCCAACGATAATACTAAAAGAGTATCCGCTGTGAGATGAATCTGTTTTGATGAGATGGCGGATGATGAGTTTGGATAGACTAATTCACTTTGAGAGGCCAATGCTTCATTTTCAATAACCCAACCGCCGGATTCGATTGTCCAGTCGCCTAAATCGGTAAATATCTCATGATAGAGTAATTCTCTGTTCTCTGTCGAAATAAAAATTGTTGTATCCTGAGTAAGTGTGAAGGAGCGAAAAACAGGAAGGATAACAGGATGTTGAATTTGCAGTGAATATTGGTTTTCATGGTAGATGAACGAATTTTCTCCCTGAAATAATTCCAGTGTGTCAGTCGTGTATTCATCTTGGATGAAAACAGAAAATGATTGAATGGATGTATCCGAGGCGGAAATCTGTAATGTTAGCGTATGTGCGGGCAATGGTGTGAGTGCGTGATTTACCTCAAGTAGCGCCACGCTACTGGGACTGATTTCCTCTGACACAGCTTCATATCCGGTGGCGGATATATTTAGTGTAAAGGTTCCTTGAGACAATAGACGACGGAAGCGACCGAACGCATCCGTTTTGCGGGGTTTAAGCATTGGTCCGCTTAGTTCTTCAATTTCAATGATGGCTCCGACAACCGGCAGCCCTGTATTTTCATCGGTGATGATGCCGGTGACTTGATAGGAGTCTGCGGCAAACTCTCCTTGCCCGTATCCAAAGCTACGGTTCATCAGGTGGAAGGCTCCACGCAAACTCCGTTCAATGGTATCTTCGATAAGGGTTGTATCTTCCGGTTGCATATTTTCCGTGCCGGTTTCAATGAGGTACTGAATACACCCGGTTTCTGTGTAAAACCAGTCGTGAGCATTCCCTTTCCGTGAGAGGCCCGGGATTGGAGAATAGTATCCAACATCGGCTTCTTTTGGAATGAGATTCGCAATATCAATGCCAAGTGTAGAGATGACGGAGTAATCCGGAGAGGTTTTTCCGGCTGCCCACATCCAAGGAAAAATAACTTTTTCAGAAACATTTCCCGAACGTGAACTATGGTAAGCAATGGAGAGTAAAAATTGCTTTTCAATCGCAAAATCACGGATGGCTTGAACTTCTGTTTCAGAGAAAGGATAAGCTCCTTTGTAATAATCAAAGTGCGATTGGTAATTTCCGCCAGCGTTATCTTCCACGTATAGTCCGTCACCAAAAAACCAGTTAAAGTTGAAATTGCGATTTAAGTCCACTCCGTCCGAATCATTTCCGACTCCCACGATGAAATCAAAAACCCCGTTTTGGTTTACATCTTGTTTGTTTTTTCGGTAACTGACATCTTGAACAAATCCTGTATCAGATTCAAATCCATGGACAACCTGCAGCCCCTCAGGATTATGCGTCGGGATAACCCACACCTCAGAAGATTCTAATATAGCCCGCATATTTTGAATAGGATATTGAGGTGTCGGAAATAAAAACCTTCGAATGAGTTCCATTGTGATTTCTACACCAAAAATTTCTTCCGCATGACACTGCCCCAAAAACAAGACTTTAGGTTTGTCACTATTTGTGTCTGCATCATAAGAAAGACGAACCGCGCTAAAAGGAAGATTGTCTTGGGTTGAGTAACCAATTCCTTCAAGATGATAAATAATCCCGCTTCCCGGGTAGGCTCCCGAAGGAGTTGGATTTCCTCCGAATTCGGTATCCCAAGCTGCGAGTTGGGCTTGAATTTCTTCGTATGTATGGTAGCGCTCTGAGAGCAATCCCTCACTATGACCGTGGCTGATAAGGCAGATCATAAGAAATAATGATGTGTAATGCGTTTTCATAATGTTAAGAATGAACGGTTAAGTAAACGACAAAATTAGGAAATTTATTATGTATAAGCGCATGTCTAGTTTAATTTTCTTGAAAAACATGAAGTAATTTAAAGATAAAATGCAATAAAATATATAATATTATTGTATTATATATCGGGACAACATTAGATTAGGGCGGAATATGGCATTGAAATACCCACATAGTTACCATTCAGTAAGCGAATGGAAAAAAATGGCTGCAAGTTAATGTGGCCTTTCTCATAACGGATAAACAGCAATACACTTTTATTCGTAAATTAAATGATGGATAAAACACTAAATAATATGGATATACAAAATAGAATGACAAAGATACTAACCGGACTTACTCTGGCAGCAACACTCTTGACGGCAAACTCGAATACGTTTGAATATTTTAATGATGATAATCAAAAAGATAAGATTTATTTTTCCCATGGTGACTTGAACACGCAGGTCATCGGTGATTATGTGCGAATAACAGATGATTGGAGTAATGTCTCTGCTGAGATAGGCGAACCTGAGCTCCCCGCCTATACGACTCTTTTTCAGGTTGACCCGGCAAAACATTATACATTTTCATATACTGTTCTTCGTTCTCATGTGGAAAAAGACATTAATCTATATCCATATCAGGGATTATCTGAGCAAAGTCCTTTAGATAAACCATTTGAGAAAGATACACAAATCTATACGTCAGAAACAATTTATCCTGAGGATAATTTAACGATATCCGACCGCATGACGATGAGAGATGTCCAACTTGTACAAGTGAGTGTTGTTCCTTATCAATATTTACCAAAATCACGTAAGTTGACCGTTTTTGATGAAGTAGAAATAAATATTGAAGAAGTTGGTGAACGAAATGCCACGGAATATTTACCCCCACTTCGATCGAAATCTTTTGAAAAATTGTATGGATCTATGATAGTGAATTATACGCCTTCTGAACGCGGAGACGAGTATCAGCAACCGGCAGTTCTTTACATCTGCGGAGGGAATTCTGAGGGACACCCATATTTTCAGCAATTGGTTCAGTGGAGACACGAACGTGGCTATGTGGTCTATACTGCATCAACAAGTGAAACCGGCAGCTCAACAACGAGTATTAAAAACTATATACAAAATGCCTATATGAATTATGACCCGCCACCGGAATTTGTGGGATTAGTCGGGGATGCAAACGGCACCTATACTGTTTCAACATTTTATGATACATGGTCCGGGTATAACGGAGAAGGAGACCATCCCTATTCACAGTTAAATGGAACGGATCTCTTTCCTGAAATATTTATCGGGCGATTATCGATTCGAAATACAACAGAATTAATGACCGTTGTAAATAAAATTATTCATTATGAAAAAGCCACTTATTTGGATGAAACAGCTGCATATTATGAACGAGCATCATTATTGGGTGATCCAAGTTCTTCAGGGGTGTCGACGATTATTACAAATGAGTATGTTGAAGAAGTTATGCTAGCTCACGGGATGGAAGATGTTCAAACAAATTACGGAAATGGCGGTTATGCATCCTGGATGCAGAATCAATTACAAGAAGGCGTTCTGTATTTTAACTATCGTGGTTATTTAGGTGTCAGCGGATTTGACGACAGTAACATAGATGCTGCAAATAATGGATATAAATTACCTTTCGCAACCATACCAACTTGTGGGACAGGCTCATTTGCGAATGATGTTACAGCTCTCTCGGAAAAGTTTTTCCGGGCAGGGACGCCCACAAATCCAAAGGGCGGTGTTGCTTGTGTTGGTACAGCCACATGGGGGACTCATACTTTATTCAATAATATTGTCGATATGGGAATGTATGACGGCATATTTTCGAGAAATGTCGGGACTGCAGGCGCTGCACTTGCCAGCGGAAAACTGGCACTATTTACTACCTATCCGACAAACCCGAACCAATGGGTCAGTACCTTTACGCACTGGCACAATTTAATGGGAGACCCTTCCACGCACCTATGGACAGATACTCCAACCATTATTCAGGCGATACATCAGGATACCATTTTGTTCGGCACAAATTATATTGAAATATTTGTACAGAACACAGACGGTTTTTCCGTAAAAGATGCGTTTGTAACCGTATTGATGGGGGACGATGAAATCTTCGCTAGTCAATTCACAAATGAAGAAGGTTTGGCTTCTTTTCTTTTTGATTATGAAAATACCGGAGACATTACTGTAACTGTCACGAAAGACAATTGTAAACCATATTTAGGAACTGTCGCGATTGTTACGGCAGATAAATTGGTAAATTTAGAAGATGATGACCTTATTTATATTACAGATGGAAATGACAACATAGCCAACCCGGGAGAAACAATTGAGGTGTTCATTCCGCTGAAGAATTTTGGAGTGCAAGCCGTATCCGGGATTCAGGCAGTATTAAGCTCATCTTCTTCGTTGGTCACGATTTCTTCATCTATGGTAGATTATGATGCCCTTGATGTCGGCGAATCTTCTTTTGGCTCAGGGTTTAATGTGAGTATTTCTGAGGAAGCAGTTGATCATGAACCCCTCGAATTGCATCTAACTATTACAGATGACTCAGGAATGGAATGGGAGTCTGAAATTCCTCTGGATGTGTCAGGCGCATTTTTAGCATCTGTTGGGAATGTCGAATTGCCATCGGGGGAGACATCAGATTTTGCTGTTTCTCTCATTAATCTTGGAGCGTTATCCATCAGTGGAATAACAGCCGAACTTCTCTATGAAGGTAATTTGCTAGACATCGTGGATGCCGTTGCAGAATGGGACGAAATTCAACCCGGTGAGACGGTTGAGTCTTTTGATGGTTTTACCGTAAACGTGAATAGCGATATTATCAACGGATCGGTTATTTCTATTGATCTTCATGTCCAGAGTGAAGGTGGATATGATTGCACAATTCCATATCAAATTACTGTAGGGTTTGTTACAGTTACCGATCCGCTTGGCCCTGATAATTATGGATATTATATTTACGATTCAGGTGATATGGGGTATAATTTGGCTCCTGTTTATGACTGGATTGAAATTACACCATCTAACGGAGGATTAGGAACAAGCCTTGGGCTGTCCGATAATGGTGACGGGAATTATTCTAACTCCATTGCCTATGTAGATCTTCCGACTCCATTCCGTTTTTATGGAGAGGACTACTCCGAAATTACGATATGCACCAATGGCTGGATAGCATTTGGGCATTCAGAAATGGAGTCTTTCAGAAATTATCCGATTCCGGGTGCCGGCGGTCCAACCAATATGGTTGCCGCTTTTTGGGATGATCTCAAAACCACAGGGGGCGGGAATGTCTATACGTATTATAATACTGTCGAGGACTATTTGGTCATTGAGTGGTATCAGATGAAGACGCAGAATAACAATCATACAGAGACGTTTCAGATGATTTTGTACCCTCAGCCTGTTTCACCCTATGGGGATGGAGAAATTAAAATTCAATATCATACATTTAACAATACATCCTCAGGGAGCTATGGTGGATATCCACCTCTTCACGGGGGTTATTGTACTATTGGTATTGAGAACGCAACAGCCGACGATGGTTTGGAATACACGTTTACAGATAGATACCCCGGGTCTGCAATGGAGCTGGAAGATGAAACAGCAATTTATATTACGACTAGAATGCCCGTTTTCATGCCGATTCCTGAATTAGCCTATAATCAGGAGGCTATAAATTTTTCACTGGTATTAGATGATTCTTCGACTGAATATTTGGATATATCAAACGCAGGAGCTGAAAATTCGATTTTGTATTATACGGTATCAAAATCCTATATCGCTGATTTGCAATCTCCGTTTGAAAATCCCGGAGGCGGACCGGACAATTTTGGATATTATTGGGCAGATTCAGACATCGATGGTACGGTTTGGTATTCATGGACAGATATAGAAGGGATAGGTACCGAATTGTCTTTCCCCTCCAATGATTTGGCAGGCGACCCCATTGACATCGGATTTGCGTTTCCGTTTTACGGAGATAATTACACTCAATGTATTATCAATCCAAACGGATGGATTGGATTCGGTGCAGATAATTCAGATTGGACAAATAATTCAATTCCCGGGTCGGACTCACCGAATCCTGCCATTTTTGGTTTTTGGTCAGACCTCAAACCTGAGAATACAGGAAGTACAAACTCAGTCTATGTCCACTCTAATTCTGAACGGCTTGTGGTTTGGTTCAATGATGTAATACACTTTCCGGGCAACAATAATGGCACGTACGACTTTCAAATGATATTGTTTGCTGACGGAGAAATAAAAGTGAATTATCGTGAAGTTTCCGGTGATATAAATATTGCCACCGTCGGGATACAAAACGCTTACGGTTCGGACGGGCTTCAAGTAGCCTATAACTCAGACTATGTGCATAATAATCTTACCTTAGCATTTAAGGTTGCTGAGCCTGAAGTTGATTGGTTAACGATCACGAGCGAAAATGGTGAGTTGAACGGTGAATTGTCCAATGGTGAATTTACACAATTTTCAGTAATGGCTAATTCAACGGGTCTTGAAAGCGGGAGCTACGAAGCCACCATCAATATATCTACAAATAGCAGTCAATTTGCTGTTCACATTCCTGTCTCACTATATGTGATGAATCAAATGAGTCTTGATGTCCTAAACTTACCGGGCTGGAATTTGGTCGGGCTGCCATTGGATGTAACAAATCCTTCGGTCGCGGATGTGTATCCGGTATCGATTGAGAACACTCTTTACTCATTTAACGGCGGGTATCAAATAGAGTCAGAGCTGACCACCGGAGCGGGATATTGGTTGCGTTTTAATGAAGAAGCATCTACGACGATTGTTGGGCAGGTGAATAATTCTGTCACGGTACATTTGTTGGAAGATTGGAATTTGATTACCGGTGTGGGTGCGGCTATTCCGGTAAATGCTATTCAAGACACGGATGACATCATTGTCCCAAACACAATTTATGGTTATTCCGGTGGATACGAAAATGCAGAGATACTAAACCCCGGAGCCGGGTATTGGATGCGGGCTTATGCTGAAGGCGATATTGTCATTTCAACAGAAGAATCCGGTTTACAGAGACGTCAAACCTTTACAAACCATTTATACAAAGCGAATTCGTTAACATTTACTACTTCTTCCGGGAAATCATCGTCTTTGTATTTTGGTGTTGATATTCCCAAAAAAGAACAACTTCGTTATAGCCTCCCACCAAAACCACCGGTTGGTGCATTTGATGTGCGATTTAGCGGAGATTGGCGTTTTGCGGAAGAATCGGGTGAAATTCTAATTATGAATCCCGGAAAAACAATGACCGTTGAATACGCCATTTTAGATGAAGAGAATTGGGTTTTGATTGACGAGAACGGGAATGAAAATACCCTGAGTGGACATGGCACGATAAGCGTTACTGCAGATATTACAATAATGGAATTGCAGAAATCCGCTTCGGCAACTCTTCCTACAGAGTTTGCTCTCAAACAAAACTACCCGAATCCGTTTAATCCGACGACGACCATATCATTTTCGATTCCTGTAGCAAACGTCTCAAGACGTTCCGATGGAACGTCTCTACAGATTTATGACCTAACAGGGCGGTTGGTGAAAACCCTTCTAAATGACAAACTTGAACCGGGATATCATTCTGTTGTTTGGAACGGAAAAGACGCACACGGTCAGCCGGTTGCATCCGGGATGTACTTGTATCAGCTAAAAACCGATACCTTCATGAAAACAAAAAAACTGGTGTTGCTGAAATAAGGAACACATGGGAAAAACAAAACCAACCTCCAATAAATTTCAGGAAGTATTGAGCGGTGATAAGATATTCCCGTCATTCATCGATTGGTTAAAAGAGCAGTATTCTCAATGTGCTAAATTACTAGGTTACGATTTGGGAGTGTAATCTCCCATGAAGTATTTTTCTTCAAGTTAAACAATGTTGCACTTACGCCTTGGGTCCAACCTTTATGACTTTGCGCACCCCGAAGCATTTCGATTATTAAAAAACTACCCCAATCCGTTTAATCCGACGACAGTAATCCGTTATCAGTTGCCGGTTATCAGTGAAGTACAATTAACGGTTTACGATTTGATGGGAAGGGTTGTACGGGAATTGGTGAGCAGTAAAAAGCCGGCTGGCACACATAACATCATCTGGAACGACACCGACGCACATGGTCAGCCGGTTGCATCCGGGATGTACTTGTATCAGCTAAAAACCGATACCTTCATGAAAACAAAAAAACTGGTGCTGTTGAAATAAAAATAAGGGCGTATGAATATGCAAAAACACAGCACATTGGAACAACAGAGAGATGATATCCTACCCGATCTCCCCACCGCTCCCCCTCTCCGCTTCTCCCTTTCTCCTAATCCAATAAGATGTTAGTCTCTATTTTACTTCTTCTATTAACAGGGCTTACGGCGTATG
>JACNKV010000102.1 GCA_014381855.1 Fidelibacterota bacterium
AAAACCCCGTCGTGAAACGGGGTTTTATCGTCAGAAAGAAATGATATCTTTCAGCGGGACCGACGAGACTCGAACTCGCGACCTCCGGCTTGACAGGCCGGCGTTCTAACCAACTGAACTACGATCCCAATTACATAAATTATTTTCAAAGAGCGTAATCAAATTCAAATGACTTAACAGGCCGGCGTTCTAACCAACTGCCTGTCCGCCTTTGGCGGAAACTACGATCCCAATTACATAAATTATTTTCAAAGAGCGTAATCAAATTCAAATGACTTAACAGGCCGGCGTTCTAACCAACTGCCTGTCCGCCTTTGGCGGAAACTACGATCCCAATTACATAAATTATTTTCAAAGAGCGTAATCAAATTCAAATGACTTAACAGGCCGGCGTTCTAACCAACTGCCTGTCCGCCTTTGGCGGAAACTACGATCCCAATTTTATGAGGGTGTGTCTTTTTTCTTTTGGACGATTAACGCCAAAGGAATCAGCACAATATATCCTGCAAAGAGCATGACGGGAGCAAGAGTCAAGCTTTGAAAACTGTTCACACTTCCCGTTGCCATCACAATGTACCCAAAAATAATGAGTAACAGTCCAAATCCAAAGAGCAGGTAATTTACTCTTGTAAATGCCCATCCTTCAAGGAAATGGATATCATGATTTTGTTTTTCCTTACTCATTACGGCGGGAAAATTACGGTAAGACGTTTTTCAAACCAAACCATTTTAGCTTTTTAAGTCAAAAATATACGGAAGTTAGGAAAAAGATTTGCGACATCCGTTGTTTCTAGTGGTTTTTCACCATGGCGAAATATTTTCACCGGATTATTCCCGACTAATTGTATGTGTTCGTCTTTAACAATCAACCCTGAACCTTCCCGAAGTCCGACAACGGGCATATCTTTATTTATAGTCAAAAATTCGTTGATTCTGTCATCCCTGCTTTCGCCACCATGATCAGGCTGGACAAAATCCGTGTAATGCGGATTCAGTTGAAACGGGATCAAATTTAATGCATCCATAGACGGCGGTTCGATAATCGGCATATCGTTAGTCGTACGAATTGACGGACACGCGAGATTTGACCCGGCACTCCAGCCGATATACGGAATTCCCTCTGCAACTCGCTCTTGAATGGGTTTCAATAATTGATATCTGTACACATGATAGAGCAGTGCAAACGTATTTCCGCCGCCAACAACAATTGCATCCGCGCGATGGATTTTTTCAACAGGGTCGCCTTTGTCATAAACAGATTCTATGGCGTACCCCATTTCGTCAAACCGTTTTTGGATGGCTTTTTTGTATCCTGCCCAGGCGATATGGACTGCTGCATACGGAATGAAGAGTATCTCTTGGATCTCACTCCCAAGGAATGTTTTGATGTGCTCTTCCGGCCACGCTAAGAATGAGTGTCCTCTCATTGTAGAATTACTCAATAAGAGAAGTTGTTTCATGGTGAATCGTTGGCTGTGATTTTTTTATACTGTTGGTAAAAAGCTGAAAGCGGAAAACCCATTACGTTATAGAAGCACCCGTCAATATTGTTCACACAGACTGCAAACCAATCTTGAATTCCGTAAGACCCGGCTTTATCTAACGGATGGTAATTGTCGATGTAATAATGAATTTCTTGTGAAGATAATGAGTTAAATGTTACCAATGTATTTTCACTAAATATGATATCTATATTTTTTGAAATCCACTGAAGTGATACTCCCGTTACAACCGTATGTGTTTCCCCTGAGAGGGATGACAGCATTGTATAACTTTCGGATTCATCCGCAGGTTTTCCCAAAATCTGACCGTTTAAAACTACGATCGTATCTGCTCCGATAACCAAGTGATCCGGATAATGTTTTGCGACATCTTTCGCTTTCTTTGTTGCATAATGTTCTGCGAAGTTCCTCGGAGACAAATCTATGGAGAAATCTTCATTCACGTTACCGGGAATGACCTCAAAATCCAGCCCGATTTGTGACAAAAGTTGTTGTCGCCGTGGAGAATTTGATGCCAAAATTATTGGAGGTTGAGTCATCGAAATTTTGCCATTCGTTCAATGACGGAAACACTTCGCTCCAAATCTGTTGCTTTGAGACGATACAGATAGACGCCATTGGCAATCAATTGACCGTACGCATCTCTGCCGTCCCAGTCTATTGTATGATAACCGGCATTGGGGAAGTAAAAATTATCCGTGGAGTAAATCCGTTTCCCGCCTAATGTGTACACGTTAATTTTAACATCAGCGGGAGAACTGATTTCGAATGCAAATTGTGTCCCGGTTCGAAATGGGTTCGGAAAATTCAGTACTTGAAACACATTGAGTTGCGTAGATTCTGAGCGTGTGAGTCTGATCTCACGCTCAGACGGATTATTGGCATTATCCCACACCTTTATGTTCATGTGAATTTCCGTATTGAAATCATCCAACGGAATGGTGATCGTTCCGGAAGTGATTTTATCAACATCATAAACAAATTGATGAGTGAGGTCTGTTCGTAGGTTTCTAGTTATATTCGTCAGCATAATTTCATGACCAATTTCCTCAGTAAGATTAATTCCACTTAAATCAGAAACGGTTAAAATGAGACTTTCTTCCGGTGTCAGATGGTCACCTGTTTGCAAGTACCGTCCATCAGATGTTGTAAATTGGATTATCGGTCCTTCTGTATCGGTATTGGTTCCACCTGCGGAGTAGTAGATAGAATGAACAGCGCCCATGGCCTCACGTCCGTTATCGGATAGGAGATACACTCGAAGATTACCGGGATTTTCTGTGTCCGAAATATCTTTGGGGACAATCAACTCACCGGTAAATTGATCATCTGTAAATCTAAATTGCCCGCGGAATAAAGACGGACCGGGTAAAAAATATGATATTTCTTCATTAGACCCGGCAATGGTATAATGGCGAGTCACCAATCGATTGCCCTCTGTCAATGAAACGTATCCGGTTCCGTTTTGATCAAAAGGTTGCGATCCGTAATACCTGGCAGGTTCTAAGGTGATTAACGTATCGGTAGAAAGTGAGTCGACCGATGTGATTCCGGTTGGGAAGGGCAGTGGCATTGCGGGGTCGCCAAACAAATGAAATAATCTTCCGGGATAGCTTCCGGTTTTTACAGATTGCAACACGATACCGATAGGATCATTTGTCGGCTGACCATCCGGGAATATCGCGGAAAAAATATTTTGTAAAAAATGAGCATTTGAGCTAATACCAATGGCTCTCGATGTGGTAATGATGGCAGCGGCACCATTCTCCGGCTCCCGAATAATATCTTCGGAAAACGCATCGGTGTGAGGGTCGTCAAAATGTCCCCAAGAGCATGTTCCTGCGATCCAAATTGGGAGTTTCATTCCGGTTTGGATGGAATGAATATCCCCCCGGTTTTTAGACAGTAATTGCTCCTGCGCCCATTTAGTGGGGTCGCCGTGACCGATATAATTAATGATTGCAGTTCCGTTCCGTAGTGCTGAAAATAGAGCGTCTGTAGCATCTGGTTTGATAACCCCATACGCCGATGCGTTGCTGACTTCCGGATATTCCATCATGTAGATTTTTTGTACATCTATTAGATCTGGTATCCGTCCCGCGACCAATTCTGAATTTAATGTGTGACTCTTCCCTGTTAAAACTTCATTTATGTTGTGCTCCGGTCTTGCAGCATCATCTGCGACCAGTGTTATTCGTTGCCGCCAAGGTCCAAAAACAGGGTTGACCTCGTATTCAATTAACTTCGAGACAAACGCTTCTACATCTGTGGTATTATGAGCGGGATATCGTCCAATGGCAGCAATGGGCGGTGAATCATTTGTTCGAGAAGTAAAAAGGTCATCAGCTGCATAATCTCCGGAATAATAAAGTGTTGGGATCCATTCAATATCGCCCATGAGTAAAATACAGATGGGCGGTGTTTCCCAAGTATCATGCGCCCACAAGATAAACTCGCGAATTGCTTCCGGTGTTGGATTTCCGTTGTTGAATTGTGTGTAAATACTATCGAGATGAACGTACCTTGAATTTCCGCGGTGAATCACAAGTGGAAGTGAAGATGATTCAAATTCGCTTGGTCCAATGATAAGGTGTTCGGATCCGGTTTCTGTGGTTTTAAATAATCCATCTTTTGCAAATATCCAGTGCTGAGCTATGTCCCAGTTGATGACGGTATGACGTAAAAACCCTTGTTGAAGTTTTGATAAAGAGATCGGATTCTTTTGGGGCGTTTCACCCATGTGAAAAGTGATACGTACTTTTGAATAGTACTTGTCTCCACCGGCGAATGGCGAAATTCTTAGCGTGGCTGTATGCAACGAATGTATAATTTGTTTGGAGACCCACTCTGCCCCAATAAATAGATTCGGAAGTACATCGAAATTAAAAGTCTTATCCGTGGAAAACGTCGTCGCAATTTCCGGGAATTCGTCAATCGGAAGCCCGACAGTAATGTATTCCGGTTCCATGTCGGCGGGATAATTCACGTCAAATTGGATGTCAACGATTAGTGCTTCATCTGTGGTTGAAACTATATCCCAACGACGCCCGAAAACTATTTCAGTGAGCAATATGAACAGAAATATGGTTGAAATTACTTTATGCATACCACAGAAATTACTTGAAACTTGGACAGATTCCACGAAGTTCTTAAAAACCTTTACAAGAAACCTCACGTTTTGTTCCAATCGACATTTCTTGGTAGACACGGTAAATTCACCGTAAATTTAACACTGTAATATTGAGGAAGTATATGTCCGGACATAGTAAATGGTCAACAATTAAGCGTAAAAAAGGTGTCGCCGATGCAAAACGGGGCAAAATATTTACGGTTATCATCAAAGAAATCACCATCGCCGCTCGTATGGGAGGTGGAGACGAAAGTTCCAATCCGCGATTACGTACGGCAGTCCAAAAAGCAAAAGCCAATAATATGCCTGCGGATAATGTAAAAAGAGCCATCCAAAAAGGAACGGGTGAACTTCCGGGCGTCCATTATGAAGAATACACTTATGAAGGATATGGTCCGGGGGGCGTCGCCATTTTTATGGAAATCATGACCGACAATAAAAAACGAACCGTCGCAGATATTCGGCATCTTATGGTGAAGTACGGTGGCAATTTGGGTGAAAATGGAAGCGTGGCGTGGATGTTCGATAAAAAAGGACAAATACAGATTCTTGCATCTACCGGAGCTGAAGACGAAGTTTTAGACGCTGCATTAGAAAGCGGAGCAGAAGACTTTGAACTAGAGGAAGATATGTACTTGATTTCTACGGATCCGTCCTCCATGATAGAGGTAAAAGAAGCTCTGGAAGCGAAAAGTTACTCCATCGAATCTGCAGAAGTGGAAATGGTGCCGAAGAATCTTCAAAAAGTTGAAGGCAAAGATTCTGAACGGTTACTGAATCTTATGGAAGCACTGGAAGATAATGACGATATCAGCAATGTGTACTCTAATTTTGACATCGATGAAGAAACATTAGGAAGTACGTAACGCAACATGCGCGTCA
Source organism: Fidelibacterota bacterium (assembly GCA_014381855.1). GTDB lineage: Bacteria > Fidelibacterota > Marinisomatia > Marinisomatales > JACNKV01 > JACNKV01. The sequence continues at coordinate 5,515 of JACNKV010000102.1, forward strand.
TCGGATTTGATCCCGGATTAAGTGTAACGGGGTTTGGAGTACTGGAAAAATACAGGTCGCAAGTACAGGCGATTTGTTACGGGACAATTCGACCGCCTAAAAATGTGGCATTACCGGAACGATTAAAACATTTATATTCGGAAGCAACAAAGTTGATAAAGATATATAACCCCGACGTAATAGCCATTGAAGATACATTTTATCAGAAGAATGTTAAGTCCGCAATGAAACTTGGGCAAGCACGCGGTGCGTTGCTGCTGGCAGGCGCAAACGCCGACCTCTCCTGCATGGAATATGCCCCGCGGAAAGTGAAACAATCGGTGGTTGGGAATGGCGCTGCCACAAAAGAACAAGTTCAATTTATGGTGCAAAGAATTCTAGAACTGAAGGAATTACCATCTCCGACCGATGCTTCCGATGCATTAGCGATTGGGTTGTGCCATCTTAATCAATTGATAGGAATAAATTTATGATCGATTCCATTACCGGAAAACTCAAAAAAAAATCACCGACATTTGTAGTGCTGGATGTGAACGGCGTTCGCTTACGAGTCCATATCAGTGTGAGTACATACGAACGGTTGCCGGCTGTCGGCTCCCAAGCAGAAGTCCTGACGTATTTACATGTCCGGGAAGACATTTTGGATTTGTACGGATTCAGTCATGAAGAACAACGGGATATGTTTATGCTGTTAATCGGTATCAGCGGAATCGGCCCGCGATCGGCAATGGGGATTATGTCCGGGGCATCGGTGGCGGAGTTCAAAAAACGTATTATTGCAGGGGATGTAAAATCCCTGACCGTCATCCCGGGGATTGGGACAAAAACAGCGAAGCGAATCATCATTGAACTGAAAGAAAAATTTGTTACGGAAAAAGACGAAGATATGTCTGTGATTTTTGGTAGCGATGACGTTCCCGATGATATGAAGGATGCGGTGGAAGCGTTAATATCCTTGGGATACAAACGTGCCAAAGCTCATGCAGCAATGAAAAAACTTGAAAAAGCCGGGGAGCTTACCGGGACCGTAGAGGTGCTGATCAAAAAAGCTCTGGCGAAAATGTAGGAGCAGAAGTAATGGGACTCAAACCCGCCAAAAGCAAGCACATTAACACCCTAATACTTTACCACTTTAATACTGGAGAAAAAAATGTCGATCGTAAAACCTTTTAGAGGATTAAGACCTCAACCAAAATATGCTAAGCAAGTCGCCTCACCGCCTTATGATGTTTTAAATGCTAAAGAGGCTCGTGAAATTGTCAAGCAAAACCCAAACTCTTTTTTACGTGTAAATAAAGCTGAGTTGGAATTTGATGACAATGTTAGTTCTTACAGCGAAGAAGTCTACCAACGAGGAAAAGATAATTTGAACCGGTTCGTCGATGAACAATTAATGATTCGCGATGAAAAACCGTGTTTTTATCTCTATCGCCTGACCATGCATGGACGTGCACAGACCGGATTGGTAGCGTTGACATCTGTGGATGAGTATGATAACGGATTGATAAAAAAACATGAACATACCCGTCCGGAAAAAGTCAACGACAGAGCGAATCACATTTCGTTTTTAGATGCACAAGTCGGACCCATATTTTCGACATTCCGTCAAGATAAAACAATAAAGAGAACATTCAGTATGATTACCACTCGACCATCTGATGTTGATTTCACAGCTGACGATGGAATTCGTCATGAGTTTTGGGTAGTGTCTGATGATGAGAGTATCCAAAAGATAATATCGGACTTTTCAACATTACCGCACATGTATATCGCAGATGGTCACCATCGTAGTCAGGCTGCTTCAGAAGTATGTCGCCGAAATCGCGAAGAGAACCCAAATTACACGGGTGCAGAAAGCTTCAACTATTTTCTCAATGTGATATTTCCGGATTCCGAACTGAATATTTTCCCCTACAATCGGGTCGTCTCCGACATGAATGGATTGACGGTTGAACAGTTGGTGGAAAAGGCGTCAGAATTTTTTGATATTGAACCTCATGAAGGTGAAATAAGTCCGGAGAAACCCCATACATTTGGAATATATTGCGACGGGCAGTGGTACTCATTAATAGCGAAGGAAGACACGTTTAATCCTGAAGACCCGACAGGCTCGATAGATGCAGCCATCCTCGGGAATAATTTTATCGATCCGATTCTTGGAATTACTGATCCAAAAACGGATAAACGAATCAATTTTGTCGGAGGAATCCGAGGAACAAAAGAATTAGTAAAGTTGGTGGATTCGGGAGAATACAAAATAGCATTTTCGCTATATCCGACATCTATCCGGCAACTACTGAATGTCGCCGATGCGGGGCAGGTTATGCCACCAAAATCAACGTGGTTTGAACCAAAACTCCGAAGTGGCATAATTGTAAACGTATTAACACAATAACTGAAAGGAAGAAAAATGCTTATTTTAATCTCAGATGCATTTGACGCAGGTTTAACTGCAAAGCTTGAAAAATTCGGAGAAGTGACTGATGATAAATCCAGAGTTGCGGAAGCTGACGTTGTTCTCATCCGAAGCAAAACAAAAGTTCGTAAGGACTATATCGATAACGCGCCAAACCTAAAACTGGTCATTCGTGGCGGTGTAGGCTTGGATAACGTTGATCTCGACTATGCAAAAGAAAAAGGGATTATCGTAAAAAATACGCCTGCCGCATCATCGATTGCTGTTGCAGAACTTGCATTTACGCTCATGATCTCTATCACGAACCACGTCGCGTGGGCAGACAGAACCATGCACAACGGAGAGTGGCTCAAAAAACAAATGAAACGAACGGAACTTTACGGAAAAACATTAGGAATCTTAGGGCTTGGTCGAATAGGAACCGAATTGGCAAAAAGAGCCATCGCCTTTGGTATGGATGTCATAGCCTATGATCCGTATGTGACCTCCAGTGATGTCGCAACAATGAAACCGACCATGAAGGATGTTCTGAATGCTTCAGATTATGTTTCGATGCACATGCCATTGACAGATGAAACAAAAGGCTTAATCAATTCTGAAACGCTTAAAGAGTTTAAAGATGAGGCATTCCTCATTAATACCGGTCGCGGAAAAACGATTGTTGAAGAGGATGTTGCGGATGCACTCCGTAGCGGAAAGCTCAAAGCATTTGGAAATGATGTGTGGTATTCTGATCCACCGGAAAATACGGTACTGGTTGATGCACCAAATGTTACGATGCTTCCGCATTTGGGTGCTTCATCAAAAGAGAATCTTCTTCGTATTGGCGATATTGTCGAGGAAACGATTGAAGAATTTATTTCACAATAATATAACCATTGGAGAAAAATCATGACAAAACGAGTATTTAATTTTAATGCAGGACCTTCAACACTCCCGCTGGATGTCCTGAAAATTGTCCGGGATGAACTTCTGGATTACAAAGGAACCGGCATGTCGATTATGGAGTCTTCCCATCGTTCGCCTGAATATGATGCGATTAACGATACTGCAATCGCACTCACAAAAGAGATGATGGGAATTGGAGACGATTACCATGTGCTGTTTGTTGGCGGCGGTGCATCCACGCAATTTGCGCACATCCCAATCAACCTTCTTCCCGAAGATAAAACTGCTGCATACATCGATACCGGTACATGGTCGACTAAGGCGATAAAAGAGGCGCAGAATCTTGGAAATATGCATTTAGCTGGTTCTTCTAAAGAGTCGGGGTACAATTATATTCCCAGAGATATTGACCTCCCATCGAATGCGGCGTATTTACATATTACGTCAAATAACACCATCAAAGGAACACAGTACCACGTCTTCCCGGAAACCGGGAATGTACCGTTAATTTGCGATATGTCTTCGGATATTTTATCAAGGGAAATCGACTTCTCAAAATTCTCGATGATCTACGCCGGTGCTCAAAAAAACCTAGGTCCTTCAGGTGTGACGATGGTGGTAATTCATCAGTCTTTACTTGATACAATTCCGGATGGAATCCCAACCATGTTTGATTACAGAACGCACGCGAGTAAACGGTCGTTATTCAATACACCGCCGGCATTTGGGGTGTACGTCATCAAACTGGTCTTGGAATGGATAAAAGGGCAGGGCGGACTTAAAGCGGTAGAGGAAATCAATCGCAAGAAAAAGGATACAATATATTCCTTAATTGATTCTGATCCGGACTTTTTCACTGGAACTGCCAAAGTAGAAGACAGAAGCTGGATGAATGTTACATTACGGCTTCCGTCAGAAGAATTGGAACAGAAACTGATATCTGAAGCAAAAGCAACGGGCTTTGTCGGATTGAAAGGTCACCGGAGTGTCGGCGGGGTTCGCGTATCGATGTACAATGCGATGCCATTGGAAGGTGCTGAAAAAGTTGCAGAATTTATTTCTGATTTCCGAAAACGACATTAATCGTAGTCAAAAGTCTGTAAAATCAAAAGTGAAAAATAGTGAGTATGTAAGGGTGAGGAGGAAGAAGCGTGTAACTTTGTTTTTTTCTCCGCGCTCTTCGTGTCTGCATCCCGTGTGCTTGTGTTTACATCCCGCGTTTTTTACGGGGCATCTCGTGTTTTCTACGGGGCTCCAGGCTCTAAGCTAATAAACCTATGGAAATAAAAAAATCATCCTTATATCAACGCCATATTGACTTAGGCGCAAAAATGGTCGAGTTTTCTGGCTTTATGATGCCTATTCAATACTCCGGAATTACAAACGAACATAACGCAGTGAGAACGGCTGCCGGAATGTTCGATGTCAGTCATATGGGCGAGTTTCGCATCTCCGGGGAAAATGCAGAACCCTTTTTGCAATTCGTTACGATTAATGACGTAACAAAGTTGTCTCCGGGGCAAGCGCAGTATTCTGCAATGTGCTATGATGATGGGGGGATCGTAGATGATCTACTTATTTATCGACATGAAGAATACTATGTCCTTGTCGTAAATGCTGCTAATCTTCAAAAAGATTTTCAATGGATGGAAAACCATCTCATCGAAGGAGTTGTCTTAGAGGACATCAGTAACGAAGTGAATCTCATTGCCCTGCAAGGTCCAAAGTCACGCGAGATATTGCAAAAACTCACAAACATTGATTTACAATCGCTGGCTTTTTATCATTTCACAAACGGGGAAGTAGGAAATAGTACAGTTACGCTGGCACGAACCGGCTACACCGGAGAATTGGGGTACGAAATTTACGGAAAACCACAAGATATTCCGGCAATTTGGGATGAGCTGCTGGATGCAGGACATAAAGATGGGTTAATCCCGATTGGACTTGGTGCCAGAGATACCCTTCGACTCGAAATGAAATATTGTCTTTACGGAAATGACATCGATGCCACAACGCATCCGTATGAAGCCGGATTGGGGTGGATAACAAAACCGGATAAAGGTAGTTTTGTTGGCAGAGATGCTATTATTAATCGAAAAGAAACGATGTCGCGCCGTTTGGTGTGTTTTGAAATGACTGATAGAGCAATTCCACGGAAAGGATATTCACTTTATCTCGGTGATAAAGAAGTAGGTTACGTCACGAGTGGCACACAGTCGCCGTCACTAAAAAAAGGGATTGCCCTTGGATATGTTAATCGTCCGTTTACAAAATCCGGAACGGAAATATCTGTGGACATACGTGGAAAGCATAAATCTGCCGTTATCGTAAAACCTCCGTTTTATAAAGACGGAACAGTTCAAATTTAAGAATTAAGATTTGGCTGTCCTTTGTTGGATGAGCTTTCAAAGTTGTCTAACTTATACAATCTTTACAGGACACTTTGTCCTGTATCACTAATGACATTTGCAGGACGAAGCGTCCTGCTGCAGGGTTTTTCAAAGACAGGAAGGCACTCTCTCCAGGTCTTCTTTTCTCCTTTTCACCCTTGCTCCCTTCCCACTATCTCCTCTTCTCCATTTTTTTAT
>JACNKV010000142.1 GCA_014381855.1 Fidelibacterota bacterium
CTCTTTTGGTTTTATATTAAGCATTTTTGACCGTTTACACAAAATTCTTTATACCTCCTTTTATGATTATTTAATTCCTCATTTCCGGCTCCCTTTATATTGATTTCTATTACAAAGTATACCCTTACGCAAACAATATCTTCCTTATAAACACAGAGTCTTCTTCGCCAGTCTGTGCTTTAGACATTTTCCGTTAACCATTTTATATTTTCCATGGTATTACGCTGCCTCCGGTAACGTAGAATTGACATCCGCCTGAAAAACATTGGCGGACCCGTCTGCTCCGGGCAGGCAGGTAGTCAATTTACTCCAAACCATTTCCTATTTTCCATTATCTATGTATGCTTCTTTCTCTTTAACTTGACACGCGTTCCTTTGTTGAAAAATCGATCTGAAAAAAGAGTAAAATCATGACGAAAAAAATTAGTATCCATAAGAAAACGATTCAAGAAATAGAAGAATCCGGTATTAATCGTTGGCCTGTCTGGACCTGCGAGGTTTCTGCATTTCCGTGGGAGTATGTTGAAAAAGAATCCTGTTATTTACTAGAAGGATTAGTAGAGGTAACCACAGACGAGGAAACCGTTCGGTTTGGTGCCGGGGACTTTGTTGTCTTCCCTGAAGAGCTCACCTGTCGATGGAACGTGCTTTCTCCCGTGAAGAAATATTATCAATTCGGCTAAGAATTTGGAGGGAGTATGTACAAAGGAGATGGGCAGTTTCCGACGTTGAATTGGCGTATTCATTTGGTGCTGTTTCTAATTTTATTCGGATCCAGTATCGGATCATTCATCTATGGCTGGACACTTCGTTCGGATGGACAGAATTTCAGCCAATATTGGGTTTTAGCCCTGTTGCTACTCTGGGGAAGTATGATCTCGGTACAGAAATCGTTGAATCGCAAAAAAGACAGTGATGAATCAAATTAACATTAAGAAACAAACATGACATTGATTTCACAAAATCCCGCAAATGGGAAGAAAATCAAATCCTACGAGGAAATGACTTCAGATGAGGTCGTAAACATTCTCGAAAAAGTGCAGACCGATTGGAAAGTATGGAGACAAGTATCTTTTACCAACCGATCGAAGACAATGATGAACACCTCTGCAATTTTAAGAGAGAAGAAAAATGAATTTGCCCGACTAATGTCCTTGGAGATGGGCAAACCCTTCACACAAGCTGTCGCAGAAGTTGAAAAATCTGCTTGGGTATGTGAATATTATGCAAAAAATGCTGAGTCATTTTTATCACCGCGGGATGTAAAAACAGAAGCTTCAAAAAGTTACATTGCCTTTGAACCGATTGGAATCGTCTTAGCCGTAATGCCGTGGAATTTTCCATTTTGGCAAGTATTTCGTTTTGCAGCACCAACCCTGATGGCAGGGAATGCCGGCGTTTTAAAACATGCTTCGAATGTTCAAGGATGTGCATCGGCAATTGAACAAATATTTAGCAAGGCCGGATTTCCAAAACACCTGTTTCGGACCTTGCGAATAGGTTCTTCCATGGTTTCAGAGGTCATCGAACATTCTTATATCCGTGCAGTAACCTTAACCGGGAGTACACCTGCCGGTAAAGCTGTCGCTGCCAAAGCGGGCTCGTTGTTGAAAAAAACGGTATTGGAACTTGGTGGAAGCGATCCGTATGTGGTTTTGGAAGATGCAGATATTGAGAAATCAGCCCATGCCTGTGTGGAGGGTAGAATGCTGAACACAGGACAAAGCTGTATTGCAGCTAAACGATTTATTGTAGTAGAGTCGATAAAAGATGATTTTGAAGCGTTGGTCGTTCGAAAAATGGGCATGAAGCGAATGGGGGATCCCTTTGAAGATGTGGATATTGGCCCAATGGTCAATGAAGCAGCCAGAGATGAACTGCATCGCCAAGTAACACAAAGTGTGAAGACGGGAGCGATTCTCTTGTTGGGAGGAAGAGTGGTTGTCGAACATGAAGAGGATGATGTCGGAGCGTTTTATCTTCCGACGGTGTTAACAAATGTCTCCCCAGGGATGCCTGCCTTCGACGAAGAACTCTTTGGTCCTGTTGCTGTGATTATCTCTGCAAAGGATGAAGAAGATGCCATCCGTCTGGCAAATCAAACTGAGTTTGGATTAGGTGCCGCCGTATTTACAAAAGATGTAAAAAAGGGAGAGGAAATTGCAAAGAATAAACTCCAGGCCGGAGCCTGCTTTTTGAACGATTTTGTACGTTCAGATCCACGGTTACCCTTTGGCGGCGTTAAAGAATCCGGATACGGAAGAGAATTAGGAGAGTTTGGCATTCATGAGTTTGTAAACATAAAAACGGTGTACATCACGTAATACGAATTATGAAAAATTGTACCGGTACCCGGTAATAAAATGAAAGAAATAAATATGAGAAAACCTTTATTAATTCTGGGAATAGGAATTAGCTTGCTGTTCTCGTTCAGTTTAGCGCATGAAAACCGTTTGTTTTGGGATGGCGGTGATTGGCAAAGAGTAGAGAAAATTACCGATTTTCGCCCGGAGATAAGTTATCAGATTAAGGCGGCTTATGTTAATGGAGTCCAGGACGGTCGCTTATACTATTATCTCAAAACATGGGGAGAACAAGCAGCATTCGCCGATAGCCTTTATGCCGATACCATTGATTATTTATCGACCAGAGAACTTGTACGATCATTGGATACATTTTATGAAGACCAAATGAATGTATATGTCCCGGTTCCGTCGGCGATGATTATTGCAAATATGTATGGGGAACAAATATCCCCGGAAATCATAGATGCTTATGTCCAACAGACAAAGTTTTGGATTAATGAGCTGATGCTGGATATGCAAAGGGAAGGTGCGGGCCAACTACTTGATGACAAAATTCTTAAGCATCAAAATAAACACCAAATAAAATGACTGAATCGGATATCAAATCTTTACTCCATACTTTGGAGGATGTCTTCCTTCCAAAACAAATGGGAACTACCAGTGATACGTGGGTATCCAGTGGCGTTTTGAGAGGAGGCTCTACACTTGGGAGCATCAAAAAGATTATGAAGAACCAGCCGTGGACATCAGAGGTATATGAAAACAATGGTTCAGTGTATATCCGTGTACAAGATGCAGACCGAGTTATTTTAAGAATTCCGAAAATTCCCCGAATAAATTTATTATTATTTCTGGCGACGATTGTTACAACCTTGCTTGCCGGTGCAATTATGGAAGGCGTTAATCCATTCGAAAATCCGTTGGGTATCATGAAGGGAATTCCATTTTCAATAACTCTTATGCTCATTTTAGGCACGCATGAATTCGGACATTATTATTTTGCTAGAAAACAAGGTGTAAGTGCCACCTTGCCATACTTTATCCCTGCGCCGACGTTTATCGGTACATTCGGTGCGTTTATCAAGATTAAATCACCGATTTATCGCAAGGATGCTTTACTCCAAATCGGCGCTGCCGGACCGATAGCCGGTTTTGTTGTCGCGGTGCCTGCCCTCGTCCTTGGATTGGCAAAATCCACCGTAGTTGAGATATCACCGGAAAGTATCGGAATTTTACTTGGTGATTCTCTTTTAATGAAATCCCTCACGATGGTTATTCATCCCGGACTTGCCGAGAACCAAGATATTTTATTACATCCGATTGCATTTGCCGGATGGATTGGATTATTGGTGACCATGCTGAATTTATTGCCAATCGGACAACTGGATGGGGGACATGTTGCATATGCAATGCTTGGGCGGAAACATGATCGAGTGGCAAAAGCAGCTTTATTTCTTTTATTACCGTTAAGCCTATTTTCGTTAAACTGGCTCATCTGGGGAGCGTTAATTTTAATCATCATGAAGACGACGAAACATCCGCCAGTCTTTGATGTAGATGCACCGTTGTCCAAAGAAAATCGTTACATCGGATACGCCTGTTTAATCATATTTATTCTGTGTTTCATTCCGGCACCGTTTCAGTAGAGAGAAAGTGAGATGTGAGAAGTGAGAGCAAAGAAGACGAATAATAAGTCCATGATAAAATTTACAGTTTGGGCTCTGTTTCTATTTGCAATCATCAGCGGTTCCAATAGAATTGGTCAATGGGAGTCATGGACTTCACCGCTCATTGTTCATGATCTTGTAGCGCTGGATGGAAAAATCTATTCTGCGACGGAAGGGGGTTTATTGATTTACGATCTTGATGAAGGTGGATTTAGAACGGTAACAAATATAGATGGATTACTGGGGACAAACCTAAATGTTATCAGTATTGATATGTACGGAAATATTTGGCTGGGTGGAGCGATGCCGAATGGGTTTGTTCAGATAATTGATCCGATAAATGATGAATCAATCCACGAATTTGATTTTGGACTCACCGAGATTATCGATATCGCCTGCTCTGATACTGTCGCCTATGCTGTTTATAAAAAAAATCAAGATATAGGGTTGCAGAAATTTTTATACACTGACGGAAAATGGGTACATAACGATTTAATGACGACACACTGGCTCTTGGATGCGGAATTTATAGAAGGAATTGAGATATGGGGTGATCGTATCTTTGTCGGGTCAGAACATGGTCTTTATTTTGGGACGATTAATGAAGATCCAAGTGTGTGGACTATCCCTTTGGATGAGCTAAACGGAGAAGTAACCTCTTTATATCTCACCGGAGAAGAATTAATTGTAGCCTGTGACAAGATTGTGTATAGTTTGAACCTTCCCACATTCGAATTAACTATTTTAGTAGACTATATGAACTGGGCGTTGCATGAAGTAATAAAAACTGTTGATGGTTCATTATACGGTATTCTTTCAAATAAGTATTTTAAATTAGGGGAAGACGCTTATGAGTGGTATTTTCAATTTCCAAGCCACACGGTTAATAAACTTTTATTGTCAGAAAACGGTCAGGTGATTGCCGGGACAAAATCTGGGTTGGGATTTGTAGATTTAGAAAAACAGAAATTTGATTACCGCATTCCGAATGTTCCGTTAACGAATCAGTTTTCTGCTGTGACAGTACTTAATGACGGTAGAGTCGTCGCCGGGTCAAAATACGGGTTAGCGATAAAAGAAGATTGGGGATGGCGGAATATCGTAGAAACAACCGGAACCGACCCTATCATCCATTCAACATTTGACCCAACGATGTTTGCGGCCGATACTCTCCCGATAGATTTTGGAGGATTCATTGCGGATATTGAGCAAGGACCGGATGGACTCATCTATTGTGCTGTTCGTGGAACGTACCCGGAACCAATACGGCATGGAGGAGGGGTCGTCATCATAGATATTGACAATCCTGCGAACTACACGATTGTAGACACAACGAAACTGGATTATTGGTTTACATCTGATAATTCAACTCCCTATTTAGTAGTAAAAGATCTGGAGTTTGATCGAGACGGCAATCTCTGGGTTGCGGACACGTATGCCAGATATGAACACAATCCCATTTCGGTACGAACACCTTCAGGTCAGTGGAATTCCTATCATGCTGATAATGGCGGAATATTGAGCATCACTCCAAATACACTGGCAATAGATTCGTGGAATCGAGTCTGGGTGGGATCGTTTGAAGGAGAGGAAAACACAGGAGAGAACATGCCAAATGGCGGGTTGGTGATGCTGGACTATTCCGGCTCACCTGCGGAACCGGAGACCTATGAATGGGTAAATTACTCAACAGGAAATTCCCCCTCAGAAGTAAGTTTGGGTTTTGATGACACCGGAAATAATACGGTATATTCGCTTGCCATTAACCAAAATCGGATGTGGATATTGACGCGAGTTGGGCTTGCCTATTTTGATTTGGGAGCATCAAATAACCGTCCCATTGTACGTCAGGGACCAAAGTCAACCACGCAAACACTCTTAACCTACTTTCCGAACATATCTTTTGGATTGGGCTCAAAACTTAAGTTGGACGCTCGTGGAAATGTTTGGGCACTTTCGCCATCGGATGGAATCCATATCTTGCTAGCAAACGGAACCTATTGGCCGGATGAAGACCCGACTGTGTCCGTTGAAGGTATCAATGTGGGGTCGTCATTACTTTTATCCGATGAAGTAACGGATATCGATTTTGACATAATACTTGGCGTTGCTTACATAACAACAAACAGAGGAATAAGTGTGTTAAAAATTCCCTTTGCAGATCCGATAGAGAATTATTCCGGAATCAGCGTGTATCCAAGCCCGTTCCATATCCCGTCGCAGAAACCTCTTATTGTTGACGGACTGACTGATGAGTCATCATTAATTGTAATGACGGTAACCGGGAAAGTGATTCGCCACATAAAAAACAGTGATTTAAATGAAAACGGTTATCAAATCAAATGGGATGGAAAAAATACGCAAGGAGAATGGGTGGGAAGTGGAGTGTATCTTTTATCGGTATATAATCCACACGGAGAGAATAGTTTTAGCAAGATAACTGTGATTCGACATTAAATAAAAACTTCTGCCCTACTGCCTGACAAAGCCAAGAATTGTAGCAGGATACTTATCCGTTGCAACAAGAAAACCGTTCCGTTCATTAAAACGAACTAAGCCTTCCCAATTACGCGATTTTCCATCCTCTCTTAGTTGCAACCAAATCGGTGCAGAATCTGTCTCGGTAATACCAGAATCTGTAATCTGTAATTCAAGTAAGCGCTCTATCGTATTTTTTGAAGAGTGAGAAGCACCAACACCATGATTTTCTGTCCAAATATCTTTTGCCGGGTCCAACATAGCCTTGTCACCCGACCATAAATAATTTATCACCCAAAACTTTCCTTGGGCATCGGGTTGAGTTGCGTCTGTAATCCTATAGTCTATAGATATCATTGGTATAGAATCATAATCGGAAAGATCGTCTGAAAATCGATGAACAAAAGCGCTCGGATTTACATTTAGTCCATTGGCTTCGTGGAGAGAGAAAATATTTTGATTGTACGTAAATAACGTTTCTTCCGTTAAATTTGGTAATTTGGATTGCGGGTGTATGGGCACAAACGGGGTATCCGTTAGAGTTATCTGACTGAGATTATCATTGATGTAACCCCTTCCGATATATCCCATCATGCCCGATGCAGGACTTGTTTCAATTGATATATACACGGTATCTTCAATAAAAACAATGGCTTCCAGACCTTCGTAGTCCTCTAATGTTTGGAGTTGAGGTGCATTGAATGTAATCGTCTGCGACATAATAGGCTCAGTTATCACCCCGTCAATGTAGTCAAGTAGTGCAGATTTATTGATAGCAAAGATATGGTTATCAAAACGATCGGGATATTGTGGTAACAAAATGAGATAATCTTTGTACCAAGTTAAACCGGAAATTTCGGAATAACGACTTGAAATATCGCCATCAAGTTTAATTGTTTTAACAAGGGTTTCCTGTGTTGTATCTACGGGTGATTTTGTAGCACAGGAAAAAGATAGAAAACCTGAAATTGCTACATGAAAGAAGAAATTATAGGTTGGATTGGTACTCATTGTGGGTGGTTAGTGACCGGAAACTTGTGGCTCTTTACTCTGTGCTATACGCTCTTGGCATATTCTTTTAATACTCAATATATTGAGATTTTAAGCCAAATTCACCTTCAAGTTCATCTGCGATATTTTGCGTTAATATCTTTCGCTCAGCATGATGAATGAATGCACTTTTTGCGGCAGTAATGATAAACTCTCGAAAATCAAAAAGGTCGAATCCAAATAACTCATGCGCTAACATATATTCTTTTGTTAGGGTGGTATCTGAGATTAAACGGTTGTCTGTGTTGAGTGTGACGCGAAGTCCCTGCTCATAATAGAATTTCAGCGGATGGTACTTGAGTGATCGGATGGATCGAGTGTGCCAATTAGATGTAAGGCTGATCTCGAGAGGAATGCGATGGTCATTGACATAATTCATTAAACTTGTATCTTCTTTTAATCGCGTTCCATGTCCAATCCTATGAGCACCGCAGTGATGGATTGCCTGATGAATAGAGGTAGGTCCAAATGCTTCACCTGCATGAATGGTTGCATTAATATTGTGATTCAGAATCATATAAAAGGCTTCCTGGTGATGTTTCGCAGGGAAGTTCTCTTCCGCACCGGCGAGATCAAATCCCACAACTCCTTTATTTTTATACTGAACGGTTAAATCAGCCAGTTTCAGTGAGGTTTCCGGTGAAATATTTCGAATCCCGCAGACAATGATTCCCGACTGTACCCCAAATTCTTTTTCACCTCGTTTTAATCCAGCATGCACCGCATCAATAGATTCTGCCGGTGTCATATCCTGTTGTGTATGGAGAATAGGTGAATATCGAACTTCAATATATTTAACATTTTCTTCTGCAACGTCTTCGATTAATTCAAAGGCTGCCCTCTCCAAGTTATCAGGAGCTTGAAGAACGCTAAGTGTAATATCAAATGCCTCAAGGTATTCTTCAAGAGAACCGCGCTTATCCTTGAAACTAAGTTTATTTAAAAGATCGTCAGGACGCATACTGGGTAGCGTAATATTATCTGCCTGTGCCATGTCAATCATTGAATCAACACGTAGAGACCCGTCCAAATGACAGTGAAGTTCTACCTTCGGAAGGCGTTTAACGAGTTCAGCCGATACCATCTTATTGTCCTTTCTGAGGGATGAGTGTTCGATAGAGCCAGAAAATCACACTGATAAAGAAAAGAGGACCAAGCCATGTCAGACCACCGATAGAAGGCCACCAAGCTTTATTCATCGTTAGAAAAATAGGAACGGCTACAAGAATTCCCATAATTGCTTCTCCCGTAATTAAACCGGAGGCTAACAGCAATCCTCTTTTTTCTGTTTTTTCCGTTGAACCGGCCATCTTCCCGAAATGCGAAATCATTCCACCTATAAATATTGGGATGGTTAATTCTATGGGAAGATAGATTCCAACCGCAACCGCCAGAATAGGAACACGAAAATCGGAGCCTAGTCGTTCTTGACGAATATCAATCAGAATAATTAGTACACCAATGACGGATCCAATCCAGACCATTGTCCACGGTAAGTTTCCGTTAAATACACCTTCAGCAACGGATTTCATTAACGTTGCCTGAGGAGCAGAGAGAGTTGGAGATCCAATCGTATAAGCCGTGTGAAGAATATCCAAAACAAGTCCAAGGATAATCGCTGCACTCAACGTCCCGATGATTTGCATGATTTGCTGTTTCCATGGTGTAGCGCCAACGATGTGACCGGTTTTTAAATCCTGCATATTATCACCACCGATTGCTGCCGCACAGCAAACGACAGCACCAATCAGGATGGCAGCAGCAGAACCTGTGACTGAACCTGTACCCAAAAATGCAAGCAGTAACAAGGATGAAAATAAGATGGTGGCAATCGTAACACCGGAGATAGGATTATTGGATGATCCGACCATCCCTGCCATATATGCGGCAACTGCAGAAAACAAAAATCCAAATATCATCATGACAACGGACAATAATGCAGCGAGTGGCATCGAATCTAATATACCGGCATACAGTAAAAAGACTGGAATCAGAAGAGCGGCAAGAGCAATGCCAACATAATTAATTGGGAAATCTTTTTCTTCTCGTGCAATCGAAACTCCATCGTTTCTGTGTTGCATGGCGTTGAGACTGGCACGAACTCCTGTGATCAGAGGTTTCATCAATTTAATAAGTGACCATATTCCGCCGATGACCATCGAACCTACTCCCATGTACCTGATTTTTGTATTCCAGATATTCCATGCGGCTTCCATGGGCTCGCCTTCGAACCCGACAACAGCCGAATAAATGGGTATTGCAATTGCCCAGGAGATAAGACCTCCTGCAACAACTAATATTCCGATATTTCTTCCGACGATATACCCGACGGAAACCAATGCAGGGGAGAGGTCTGTTCCCAATCCGAAAATTGAACGAAATACTTCACGACCTCCTCGAGTAAACGCCATAACTTGTGATCCTTCAACGGCGGCGTGCCACATAGAAAATCCCTGCTGAGCCAATTTCATGAGTCCTCCGACAAGTCCCGCAATTCCGATAATTTTCAATCCGCCGGAATTGGAATCAACGTTGTCCTGATTTCTATCACCTGCTCTTAAAACCGCGGCAGTAGCAACGCCCTCAGGATATTTTAATTTGGCTTCGACAATCAATGCTCTTCGGAGCGGAACGGTGAACAACACACCAATAATTCCGCCAATACTGGCTATTTTTGCGACTTCCCAATAATTGAATTCTGTCCAGTAACCCATGAGGACGAGGGCAGGGATGGTAAAAATTACACCAGCGGCAAGAGATTCTCCTGCAGAAGCAGCCGTTTGCACGATATTGTTTTCCAAAATATTGGATTTACGAAAGAGTCGCAATACGCCCATCGATATAACTGCAGCCGGGATTGAGGCTGAAACGGTCATTCCGGCAAATAATCCTAAGTAGGCATTCGCTCCGGCGAGGATCATGGATAATAAAATTCCAAGGAAAACGGCTTTAACGGTAATTTCGGGTAATGGCTTGTTTGACATATTATTCTCGTATTTATTGACCGGAAAAGTAGAGAATATTCTGTATCGTCGGCAAGAAATCATTCAGGATTTAGAAAGCAAAAAAGAATAAAGCTGAAAGCTGAAAAATTGGTAACTAACTTGGATTATTCGCCCCCGCAAAAAACGCGGGATGTAAACACACAAAAGTCACAAAATGCACCCCAGTACAGTCGTTCCTCCTTACGGGGCAAGCATAAAACTGATAACATGGGATTTACAACGGTTGATGTAAATATTTTTTTCTAATTTTATTTTTGTCATTATTTTGCCTTTTTCCTTCGTGTTGTACATCCCGATTCATCGGGGAAACTTCCCCCGACGCGTCGGGGCGGGACGGACGGGTAGGGTGTTCGTGGCTGATGTGCTTGCATCCCGTGTTTTCTACGGGGCTTTTTACGGGGAATTAACCAGGCTAAAAAACTTGCACCAATTCCTTGTTTTTGTCGTACGTTTTCCAAAAGAAGTCTGTTGCCGGGTGTGAATTTCTTGCTACATTCTTGACAAATGAAAACCAAATTGAGAAGAAGAAACCATGACTTTTGAGATTGCAATCATTCTTGCTATTGTTTTGTTGGCATTCATTCTGTTTGTATCAGAAGCCCTGCCGATAGATGTCGTTGCGCTAACCGTGCTTGGTATTTTGCTCGTTGGTGGATTTTTAAATCCCGGAGAAGCCATTTCAGGGTTTGCGAACCCGGCGGTCATTACCATTGCGATTTTATTTATTTTAAGTCATGCTTTACAAAAATCAGGGATACTCGAATTTCTGATCCTAAAACTTAATCGTCTTGCAAGTCGATCAAAATTCTTTGGATTAGCTGTATATCTTCTCTCTATTTCGTTGGCATCAGCGATTGTAAATAATACAGCGATTGTCGCCATTTTTATGCCAATCACCATTCGGCTTGCACATCGTTACCAAATTTCTCCGTCCAAAGTGTTGATACCTCTGAGCTACGCCGCGATTCTTGGCGGTACCCTGACACTTGTTGGGACATCCACAAATCTGTTGGTAAACTCCATCTTAGTTGGGAACGGTAATTATCCTCCTCTGGGGATGTTTGAATTCACCAAATATGGTGCGATAGGGCTGGCGGTCGGACTTATATATATTCTCTTTGTGGCTTACAGGATGTTACCTTCCCGAACGGTGACCTCCAGTTTAACAAAAAGTTATCACCTGGGTGGCTATCTTACGGAGATTAAAGTAACCGAAGACTCTCCGCTGGTTGGACAAACCTGTTTAGAGCGCAGTATTAACCAAAATTACGACGTGATGGTGTTGGATATTCTTCGTGAAAAGCAGTTGATTACAGCTAATATACGAAATACGGTCCTTAAAGCCGGTGATGTATTATTTGTGAAGGGGGCTGTTGATAACTTTATACGGATGAAAGAAGTCGAAAAGATTGCCTTATTAACGGATGAAAAGCTAAATCAGGGAGAATTGCAACAAGCAGATAATGTGTTAGTAGAGTGTCTATTGACCGAAAAATCATTTTTACTTGAAAAGAGTTTGATGGACATAAATTTCAGACGACGTTTCGGAAGTTTTGTGTTGGCAATTCGTCGTGAAGGAGAGATTCTCCGTCGAAAAATCGCTCATGTTTTGCTTAAAGCATACGATACACTATTAGTGTATGGACCCAGAGAAAAAATTAGAGAGATGGCTGGGACAGGTGATTTTATTGTACTTGAGGAGTTAGATGCACCGCTGAAAAAACCAAAATATTGGTGGCTGAGTATCGTGGTCATTATCGGAGCTGTAGGATTGGCTGCGATTGGGGCTGTTCCTATTTTGAAGGGAGTGCTCGTCGGGGCCATTCTGCTTATGGTTTTTAGAGTGATTACGCCTAATGAGAGCTATGCGGCGATTCACTGGCAGGTGATCGTATTGATCGCGGCATTAATCCCGCTGGGGTTGGTGATACAAACCAGCGGCACTGCCAATTGGATTGGTGAAATTATGATCGGCATTTCAAACCGGTTCTCTGCTGATTTCCGTCCTTATGCACTGCTAGCATTGATCTATTTTGTCACAATGGTTTTAACGGAAGTGTCCTCCAATGCGGCAACGGCGATTATCATGACGCCCATCGCGATCGTAGCTTCAACCCAATCAGGATTGGATCCGCGTCCTTTTGTTTTTGCGATCTGTTTTGCAGCATCGGCATCGTTTATCACTCCGGTCGGATATCAAACTAATCTGATGGTGTACGGTCCCGGCGGATATAAATTCACCGATTATATGAAAGTGGGATTACCGCTTGGATTATTACTTTGGATTATCGCGACCATCATGATTCCGGTTCTCTGGCCATTTTCTCCGCTTCAGTAATTACTGTCATGTCAACCATGAAATTTGTGCAACCAAGTCTTGCTATTTTAGTCGATAACGTTGTTGAATATTTTTTTAACCGTAGCTTCTGGCTATGCTGAAAATATTCGCCTTGTTATCTCCAAAAATTCCTGCGACTTTTTACACATTACATACTTGACATGACATTAGTATTACGGTGTAAATTCACCCGAGCAATTCACAACCTGCCCGCCACATATCGAAATTAATTAAAAAGGCAGGCGGGCGAATAACACTAATTAAACGAAAGAATGAATAGCAAAACCGATAAAAACAATCATGCTTCTGCTATTTATTGAAAAATAATTGAGATGTCAAATTCTCTTAACTCTAATGTTATTGGTATTTATTCTTGTGTAACTGCTGCTTTTAATCCCGTGTTTTTTACGGGGTGTTTTACGGAGAATTAATAAGGTCAATAATCAATCATAACATGAGGTTAACCATGAAGCAATTTATTAAATTGAGTTTTACAGTATCATTAATTATGTTCGTAATTGTCGGGTGTGGCGGTAAAGAAAAAATAGAAGTAAGTTCAATAACGATCCCGTTGGATAAGTTCGAAGAAATGGCACCGGAATATGTTGACAAAACAATCAGTACAACCGGGATTGTCGATCATGTGTGTAAGCATGGCGGAAAAAAACTCCTGTTGGTGACAGATGATTATAGTCTCCACGTCTATGCCGATGAGAGATATGATGACAGCATCGTCGGAACGGAAATTGAAATTATAGGGAAAGTCGGCGAAGATATCATTGATGAATCCACTTTTCAGAAGTGGGAAGAGGATGCAAACAGCATGGAAGAGCATGACAGAAAAATGGGAATTATTGAATATGTGGAGATGATGAGAGATTCTTTAAAAACCTGTGGAAAAGACCATTTTTCAGATTATTACTTGACGTACGTTTCTCATAAATCCGTCGAGTAACCGTTTGAAGAATTGAAGACGGTGATTGTAGGAGAGAAAACCATTTATCAATCACCAAATATCCATTGTATAGCTTCAAAACTATAAATCTGTGTAATCTGTGGTTTAGCCAACAATAACCAATTTACCAAAAATGAAACAAATCAGAAAATGGAGTAGAATTCTCCACCGTGATATCGGGTTCTTTTTTATAGGGACATCCATAATTTTCGGGCTTTCAGGGATAGCACTCAATCACATGAGTGACTGGAATCCGAATTATACGGTTGAGAATATGCAAATCAAAACCAGCGCAGTATTAACAAAAGGTATTACAACCCCGGAAATTATCAAACAAGCCGTTGATGAAATAGCCGACAGTAACATGATGCAAAAATACTATTATCCGCAGAAGAATATTATCAAAATATTTTTAAAAGGCGGCTCTTCAATCATGATTAATACCGAAACAGGAAATGGTAAAGCGGAATTTCTAAAAAAACGCTCGGTGTTTTACCATGTGAATTTTTTACATTACAATCCAAATCGCTGGTGGACGTGGTTTTCTGATATCTTCTCCGGTTCGCTGATTTTATTTGCGATTACGTCATTTTTTATGGTTAAAGGTAAAAGAGGATTGAAAGGTACTGGCGGACTTTATACCGTGGCAGGGATTTTAATCCCGCTACTTTTTCTTTGGGCATCGATGTAACGATTTGATATTTCTCCCATCAAATACAGTGAACAACACTTGTATTGGGAGAAACAATGACAGAACAAAAAGATTACACCGTTAAATTAACGGATACGAATTGGGATGAAGAAATTCATAAAGAATCCGGATTGGTGGTTGTGGACGTATGGGCGCCGTGGTGTGCCCCGTGCCGTGTAATCGGCCCGGTTGTGAATGAGCTTGCCAGGGATTATTCATCCAGAGTAAAAATTGGGAAACTTAATGCGGATGAGAACATAAAAGCCTCTCAGCTGCGTGTAACAGGGATACCGACGATCCTATTCCTAAAAAACGGAAAAGAGGTTGATCGATTGATCGGTGCCGCTCCAAAAGAACATTTGATCGCGAAGATTGAATATCATCTGGTCAGTGAAGGATATCACGGACAGGCATAAATATTTATGCTGATTTTGCCATTCATATCACTGACCGTTTTACAGGAATTATGGAAGAACAACGGACAGAAAAACAATTGGTGGCTGACGCAAAAAACGGCGATCAGTCCGCGACGGCAAGCTTGGTGCAGATGCATTCCGCCAAAATTTACAGCCTTGCTATTCGCATCATGCAAAATAAGGAAGACGCCGAAGATGTCCTTCAGGAGACTTTTATCATTATGATGAATAAACTCCACACATTTTCGGGGAAGTCGTCACTTTATACGTGGCTGTATCGTATTGCATCTAATGTTGCTTACGGTAAGTTCAGGGACAAAAAGCATCTCGATCCGAATTTGTCCCCTGATGAACCAAATTTTAAAACGATGTCGGGGCATGAATTGCATCATTGGCCAGATCACTTAGACGATAAATTGGATGACGAAGCCTTTCGTAATTGTTTGATGCAAGCGCTTGAGGAACTCCCTGAAAACTACCGTACAGTATTTGTTCTGAGAGATTTAGAAAATATGTCCACCAGAGATACGGCAAATATTTTGGAAATCAGCGAAGCAAATGTCAAGGTGCGATTGATGCGTTCCCGATTGTTTCTGCGTGATCAGCTCTTGAATCATTTTAAATGTGTGGAGCGTCCCTCATGAGTAAGAACCATCTCCATTCGGTAAAGATCATAAAATTAGTCGAAAGGCAACTTGGACGAGATGCTGATGCCGAATTAATCGATGAACTCTCCGCACATATGGAAGAATGCCCTGAATGCAAAATTTATGTGGACAGCGTCAAACAGACCATTAAATTGTATCGTGTGACTGATCAGAAACAATCCATCCCGAATGATGTGTCGGACAGACTGTTTAAAGTATTAAAATTGAAGAAATAACATGATTAATGAAAATACACTCATTGAGGATTTAGTACAGGATCATCCAAAATTGGTGGGACCGTTAGCTGATTATGGTTTAGTATGCATCCGTTGTGGAGAACCGGTTTGGGGAACGCTGAAAGAACTGGCAGAAGATAAAGGTGTAAAATATCTTGATGAAATTATAGGTGAAATGAATGAGATTATTTGTAAATAATTCGATATTTCGCCGATTGCAACTCCGTTGGATAAAAATGGGCATCTTCATACTCCTTGGAGCAATTGGTGGCTATGCATATTACTATTACGTTGGATGTAAATCCGGAACATGTGCAATTACAAACAATCCGTTGATAAGCACAGCGTACGGAGCAATGATTGGTGCGGTGTGGGCATTTCCGTCTAAAACAAAATCGAAAAAAGCAGGGAACCATGAGTGATATTCTGATTTTTATCTTGATCGTAGGATTGTGGTTAGTGATCAACCGCGTAATTCTACCAAAAGCAGGAGTTCCTACTTGAGGAGTTCCATACAATCCTCCGTGTGAGGATAAAAAAGAAGTAAAGGAGGAAATTGATGCCGATGTATGATTACCGCTGTAATAATTGCGGTAAAGAATATGAAGAATTAGTTTGGTCCAGTTCAACGCCGGACGAAAAGATTAAATGTCCGGAGTGTGGCGAACAAAAGTCGCAACGGTTATTGTCAGCACCGGCAATTTCGACCGGAAGCACTTCATCTTCAGGTGGATGTTCACCATCTTCCGGCTTCTCGTGAGCATAATTAAATCTGCAGTTGCAGAATTAATTTGACATAATCTATATGAAAAACCCGCCCAAAGAATCACGTTTACAGGATTTTCTTGACAATCCCCCAAAAGCATTATGGAGGTTAGCATTACCCATGATGGCAGGGATGGGAATCCAAACAGTGTATATGTTGGTCGATATGATGTTCATCGGGCGGATAAGCGGAGAGGCGATTGCTGCTGTAGCTTTTGTCATGCCGTTGATGTTTCTCGTATTCGGCATGACAATGGGACTTGGGTCGGGAGTGACGGCATCCATTGCCCGTTTTATCGGAAAAGAAGATAAGCAAAGTGCAGACAACTCCGCCGAACATGCCTTAGCACTCGGAGGTATTCTCAGCTTGATTTTAGTTAGCACCGGATTGCTTTATGGACAAGATATGATCGCACTTTTGGGTGCTCCACAATCCATCACAGTGCTTTCTTGGCCGTATTTGAAAGTTATTACTTTTGGGCTGCCCTTTATGATTTATTCCATGTTTTTCAGGTCAATACTATCAGGTGAGGGTGATATGAAACTCCCGATGATCGTCGCTGGTTTTGGGACGGTGTTGAATATCATATTGGATCCTATCTTTATTTTCAGCCTGAATATGGGAGTTCGAGGAGCGGCTGTCGCCACTGTATTTAGTCAGATATTCGTCCTCATCATTTTTGTCTATATGCTGTTCGTGAAAGAACATACTTACATTCGATTCAAGATGAGAGATTTCTCTCCATCTCTGCGCATTATAAAAGATATCATGGTCGTTGGAATTCCTGCATCCATATCAATGGTTGTTATGGCTGTAGGCGGAGGTGTGTTCAATAAAATACTGGTGCATTATTCTACGGATGCCGTTGCTGCCTATCAAATCGGAAGTCGTATTGATCATATTATTTTCTTACCGATTATGGCAATTGCGACTGCCATAACAACTTTAGTCGGAATGTTCTACGGAGCTGGTGAGATAGAGAAAGTAAAACTTGTTGTGAAATACGCGATTACGAGGTGTATTTTCATTACATTTATTTCCTCCGGTTTGGTGTTTATATTTGCTCCGTTAATTGTTGCCGGATTTACAACCAATGAAAATATCAATGAAATTGCAGTAACATTTCTACGACTGATTACTTTAGTGTATCCGATTGTTCCTATCGGAATGACCAGCGGGAGAGTCCTTCAGGGTTTGGGAAGAGGTCTGCCTATGTTGGTGTTGACGGTTATTAGAGTCGTGGGTGTTTCAGCTCCGCTGGCTCTTATCTTTACCTTTGTATTTGATAAACCCGTTGAGTGGGTTTGGTATTCGATGATGTTTTCCATTACCATTTCGGTGAGTACAGCTTTAACATGGCTGAGATTTACTTACCGTAAGATAGAAAAATCGGCAAGTCTTGATACAACGAATATATCAGATATTAGCCTTAGTACTGCCCCATTTAATTAACCAATCAGGAATAACTTTGATCAGTGGTAATAAAATCTTCCATTGCCACGGAAAAATATAGCATTTCTTTCTTTTTTCAACTGCGGATAGAATTTTCATAGCTGCAGTGTCAGCATCCATAAGAAACGGCATTTTAAAGCGATTTTTTTTCACTAAGGGTGTTTCAATAAAACCGGGACAAATATTTGTCACTTGGATATTGTAATGTGACAGAGAGTAGCGCCAGCTGTCAGCCATAATGCGAATAGCCGCTTTAGAAGCAGAATATGCACCATGAGCAACCAGGCCGCGGAACCCGGCAACAGAACTGACAACTACAACGTGTCCCCGTTGCTGCTCTATCATCTTCGGAATGCAGGGAATAACCGTATTTGAAATCCCGAGAATATTGGTTGTCAAAATACGATTTGTTTCAGTTGCATCACCATTTTTTAGGTCATCCATACCGCCGACTCCGGCGTTTGCAATAACCATGTCAATGTTGTTGATATCGTCTATAAAATTCTGAATAGTGAATTTTATGATAGTTTGGTCAGTAACATCCATCGGATAGTTGTAGACTGTACCTCCTAACGATTTACATTTATCAGCGACAGAGTCCAATCTGTCTTTCCGGCGGGCAATTAATCCAAGGACGGCTCCTTGTTTTGCATAGGCATAAGCCAATGCTTCTCCGATTCCGCTGCTTGCCCCTGTGATGAGTATTTTTTGTTTCATTCTTGCCACAAACTTACCAAGATACTAAGATTAATTAACAAACATTTTTATCCAATCTTTTCGGAGTGAACTCATACTGTTTTAGAAAACAACTTCTAATAGTAAAACCGCATATATTCTTTCTTTATAAACCTCCCATTAATGATACGTCTCGTTATCCAAAACATAAAATGGAACTTATTGCCTTCAGTAGTGATACCCTTCTAAATTCGCGGGTCATTTTTATGGGGCCGTAGCTCAGTTGGGAGAGCGCAGCGTTCGCAATGCTGAGGTCGGGAGTTCGAGCCTCCTCGGCTCCACAGAAAATAAATCATATTGACGATTTGGTCGCGCTGGATGGGGAGGTAGCGGTGCCCTGTAACCTGCAACCCGCTATAGCAGGATTAAAGACATAGCGAGGCAGTGGCTGCATTTGTCTAATGAGCTAAGTGGTGTTGAAATTTCAATCTTTCGCAATTTTTCGTCTGTGAACTCCGTCAGGCCCGGAAGGGAGCAGCGGTATACGGATTGGAGAATGTGCCGGGAGAATCCTGAAATGGAGCTAACTGGTTCGGCGGATAAATGTCCGGCGTTGTCGGACTGTGGGCGCGACCATTTTTCTTGTAAAAAATAAAGATTATCTATGCAGAACACTTATCGAATGTCGTAATTTAAAGGTCAAGATAAAATCTCAAATCATCAAATTCAAATGGCGTATCAGATACTATCACTCAAATGGAGACCCCAAACGTTTGCCGACGTTGTGGGACAAGACCATATTACCCGGACATTGGTGAATGCATTTGCAAAAGACCGCATTGCCCAAGGATACCTTTTTACCGGTCCGCGTGGCGTGGGAAAAACCACAACTGCACGATTACTCGCTAAAGCGTTAAATTGTAAAAACACACCCGGAAAATCCTGCAATACATGCAACAACTGCAATGAAATCACCGATGGCAGGAATATGGATGTTCTCGAAATAGACGGTGCTTCGAATCGGGGAATTGACGAGATTCGTAACTTGAGAGAAATGATCAAGTATCCGCCAATGAACTCCCCATACAAAATCATCATTATTGATGAAGTGCATATGCTAACCACACCGGCATTCAATGCATTGCTTCGAACCTTGGAGGAACCGCCGCCACACGGGAAATTCATCTTTGCAACCACCGATATTCACAAAGTCCCTGCTACGATTATTTCGCGATGCCAACGATATGATTTTAATCGGATTACTGTGCAGGCAATTACAGATCGAATTATCCATATTTTAAAAGAAGAGAAAATTAATATCGATGATGAATCTATAAAAGCCATCGCCGGAAAAGCCGATGGCAGTATGCGGGATGCGTTGAGTATCTTAGATCAAGTAATTTCCTTTTGTGAAGAACCCATTCAATATTCCGAAGTGGTAAGCGTCCTTGGACTCATATCTCACGAAGTCTATTTTGGTTTAACAGACGCTATAATTGAACGATCCGGTGAGCAATTAATTCGTGTTCTCAATGAGATTCGATTTTCCGGTTTACCCGTAAATGAAGTCGTACTTGGATTGAATGAACATATCCGAAATCTGTTGATTGCTACGGTTCCTAAAGGATTGGATACCACAGAAATCAGCGGTGAACTTAAACAGCGATACGAAGATGAAGCATCACGCTGGGACCATCGGGATTTACTGAGGATATCCCGACAACTTATGGAGCTTGAAATATCCACAAAGCGTGCAAGCCAACCACATATTTTGATGGAAATGACGCTAATGAGATTGTTGGAGATGGATGATTCGGTATCCATAGATCAACTATTGTCTAAAACACCTCCGCTTCGCTCTCAGCCTAAATATAAATCAGAGCCGCGCTCTAAACCCAAACCTATATCTACTTTTAATTCTCCTCCTAATCCTAAATCTCAGCAAACAGTATCCGTTCCGAAAAAGAAACAGGAAAAGACTCCTACGGCAATTAAAGAACCGGATGCTCAGAAAAAAATAGAAGCTGTTCCCGTGGAAACTCCACCGAAAAGTGAAACTCCGAAAGTTTCTATAACGATTGACGAGTTAAAGAATCAGTGGGTCGACGTTGCTGAAGCGGTGTCAGAAAATCGTCCTTCGCTGGGGATGATCCTTGATAATAGTCTGCCTGTGGCACTCAATGGGAAACATCTGACGGTGGATGTCGTGAATGAATCAAAATTTAATGTGGGGATATTGGACCGAAGCCGGTCAGTCATTGAGCGAAAGGTTCATAAAATATTTGATGTAGAATTAAGAATTAAATTTGTTTTAGATAAATCAACATCCAACAATGATGAAATTAAGAAAAACAGAACTAAGAATACGAATGGAACAAATAGTAAAGACATTCTTAAAAAAGTAATAGATAAATTTGAAGGTGAACTCTTAAGATAGGAAAGAATATGCTGAATAAAGGTAATATGGCGAGCATGCTGAAGCAAGCCAGAGAAATGCAGAAAAAAATCGAAAACGTACAGAGCAATTTGGATGAAATGGTCGTTCGTGCTGATTCCGGTGGCGGAATGGTAAAAGTCGTTGCAAACGGTAAAATGGAAATCCTTGAGTTAACGATAGATAATGAAGCGATAGAAGAAGAAAAAGAATTATTAGAGGATTTAATTATTTCAGCTGTGAATAAAGCCATTAGTAAAGCTCAGGAAGAATCGCAGGACCAAATGAATGCCGTAACAGGAAATATGCTTGGGGGAATGAAACTTCCGGGGATGTAATATGGGTTTGATTCCAGACAGTATCGAAAAACTTATCGAGCAATTTGCGAAATTTCCGGGCATCGGAAAAAAGACTGCCCAGCGAATGACATTTCATGTATTGAAATCTCCGAACGAAAATGTTGCCCGGTTAGCGCAGGCTGTTCTCGATGTGAAAACAAAAATTATGTCCTGCTCAATTTGTGGCGGAATAACAGAAGTGGATGCATGTCGGATATGTACCGATTCAAAACGCAACAGAAATTTAATCTGTGTCGTGGAAGAAGCGGCGGATATCTATGCATTTGAGCGTACAAATATGTTTAACGGGGTCTACCATGTGCTAGGAGGAGTTTTGTCTCCGTTGGATGGCATTGGACCTGATGAGCTGAATATCGATGGGTTATTGCAGCGTGTTAAAGATGGAATGGAAATTGTCATTGCCACAAATCCTAGTATTGAGGGTGATACAACGGCGTTATACCTCGGAAAAATGTTAAATGAAAAAGATGTGCGTATTACCCGATTGGCCAGAGGAATGCCCGTCGGCAGTGATTTGGAATACACCGATGATGCTACGCTGATTCGCGCAATGGAAGGGAGGACGTTATTATAAATCTACCCAATATCCTTACGATATTTCGTATTCTGCTGACGCCGTTTTTTATTGTGTGCTTATTTGCGAACTTTCCGTATGCGAACACAATCGCTCTTGCAATTTTTATCGTTGCGTCGATTACCGATGCATATGACGGATATTACGCAAGAAAATACGATATGGTCACGCCGCAGGGAGAGTTTCTCGATCCGTTGGCGGATAAAATATTGGTTTCCTCAGCTTTTATTTCATTTGCCATCATGGGATTGGTGGAATATTGGATGGTGGTCTTAATCCTTTTCAGAGATTTATTTGTCACAGGTTTGCGAATGGCCATGAAGAAAAGAGGATTTCATTTGGTAACCAGTAATATTGCCAAAGCAAAAACGGCTGCCCAAATTGGAATTATCATTTTTATTCTCGTAATTGTTGGGTTTAAAGGAATTCCCATTGACTGGATTAACCCCATCATTTATTTTGTCCAAGAGATGAGAATTATCTACTACTTTACATTGTTGGTAACCATATTTACTGTACTGACCGGTATTTCTTACATCTATAATAATCGGTCAGCCATCCGCAAGTTTCTTGCGTAGGTGTATGAAGCTGAAACTAGCAGATTTTATAGCCACGGTTTTTAAAATAGGAACTCTCCCGATTGCGCCGGGCACATTTGGTAGCCTTGCAGCACTGGGAGTCTGGTTTTGGATATATCCTTACTTTACACGACCAATATTTATTATTCTAACTATCATAATATTAGCCGTTGGAGTATACACTTCAACCATTATCGAACGTAAAACAAAGGAAGTAGATCCATCAAGAATTGTTATCGATGAATGGGTCGGGCAGTGGATTGCCCTTTGGTTTGTTCCGCAGACGTTAGCGTTTGGCTTTGCGGCGTTCATCCTTTTCAGGGTTTTCGATATTTGGAAACCCGGTCCCATCCGCAAATTGGATAAACTCCAAAATGGGTGGGGGGTGATGCTGGATGATGTAGCTGCCGGACTTTTGGCAGGATTGATACTATTTGGTTACAAAATGTACGCTTAATGAATCTTGCACTGATTACAATCGGAAATGAATTACTCTCCGGGTTTACCGTCGATACTAACGCCGCTTGGATTGGTAAAAAACTAAGTAAAATCGGCGTGCAAGTTTCCATACATATCACGATTGATGATCGGGTTGAAAGTATTGTTTCTACATTAAAAAGTGTTTCGGATAAAAATGCTGTAATCGTCACTGGAGGCTTGGGTCCTACCCATGATGATGTAACTTCCTCTGCTTTTTTTAAATATTTTGATGATACACCACAATTTTCTGAGGAATATTGGGAAGTATTAACACAGCGATTTTTAAAAATTACCTCAACCATTCCGGATTTGAATCGAAACCAGGCGATGATTCCTACAAAAGGAACAACCATCCCAAACCCGGTTGGGTCTGCGAGAGGACTTCAGTATGAAAAAGACGGGTGTACCTATTTTTCGTTACCTGGTGTTCCGAATGAAATGAAAGCGATGATGACGGAATCGGTATTACCTTTCCTTGAAAAAAAAAGTCATCACAATTTAATTGTTCGAACAATCCGAACCACAGGGATACCGGAATCTGCATTGGCAGAGAAAGTGGATATTATCCTCCGGGAACACCCGGACGTTTCCATGGCTTTTTTACCTCAACTCATTGGTGTGGATATCCGATTAACCGGAAAGATAGAGTCTAAAATTAGTTCTTGTCAACATGAATTAGAGAGTGAATTAGGGGATTTAGTCTTCGGGTATGATAATGAAGGTCTTGAAAACGTTGTCGGGACACTTCTGTTGAAGAAAGGGCTGACGCTATCGGTGGCGGAATCCTGTACAGGTGGATTGTTGGCTCATCGGTTAACCAATATACCGGGGAGTTCTGCTTATTTCAAAGGCGGAATCACCTCCTACAGCAACGAAGCAAAGATGAAGCTACTTCAAGTCGAAGAGGACACTTTAGAACGCGTAGGAGCGGTATCTTCTGAGACAGCAATAGAAATGGCTGAGGGAGTACGGAAACTCCTAAAAACTGATATCGGGGTTGGGATTACAGGAATTGCAGGTCCGGGTGGCGGGACCGAAATAAAACCGGTTGGATTGGTTTACATAGGATTTTCGATGGGAGAACAGTCCTATGCTAAGAAATTTATTTTTTCCAGAGATCGTAAAGGAAATAAATATCTTACTAGCCAAGTAGCCTTAAATATGATTAGACTTACATTAAAAAAATGACTGATAAATTACTTCGAACCTTTATTTCTGTGACCGTCCCGAAGGAAGTGGTTTCCCTTCAGAGCATGTTAAAGACAACGATTAACCTCCAAAAAGGGGACATCCGTTGGATTAGACGCGGGCAGATACATCTGACGTTAAAATTTTTGGGACACACGCCTCCGGAGTTTGTGGATGACATAAACCCAATCCTTAAGAAGGTGGTGGCTCAGCACAAGCCGATGAAACTCATGGTCTCCGGTACCGGGTGCTTTCCTGATCCCGGCAGGCCGAGGGTGCTTTGGCTTGGCATGGATGGAAACACAGCCCCGCTGACATCCTTGGTGCAAGACATACATGCGAAACTCGAACCGCTTGGTTTCCCCTTAGAATCCGAGTCATTTACGCCGCATATTACCATTGCCAGAATTTCATATCCTCCCCAATGGACACCGGATATATCGGCATTCTTAAATACGTCTTATGAACCAATTCCAATAATGATTAATCGGGTGAGATTTATGGTAAGTGAATTGCTTCCAAATGGAGCAGTACATAGTATTTTAGGAACACATTTTACAATAGAAGAATCTATAAATAAGGAGAATGAATGATGGCAACGCAAGATAAAAAGTTAAAAGCATTAGATTTAGCGATGGATCAATTAAATAAGCAGTTTGGTCCCGGCTCAATCATGAAATTAGGTGAGGGTGGTCCAACTATATCACAAAATGTCATTTCTACAGGAAGTCTTTCTTTGGATATAGCTTTGGGTGTTGGCGGCGTTCCTAAAGGACGGATTATTGAGATTTTCGGACCGGAATCCTCCGGGAAAACCACCTTAGCACTCCACATCGTGGCTGAAGCACAGAAAGCCGGTGGACATGCGGCATTTATTGATGCGGAACATGCTCTAGATCCTGTGTATTCACAAAAGTTGGGAATTAATATCACGGATCTTTTAATAT
Source organism: Fidelibacterota bacterium (assembly GCA_014381855.1). Taxonomy (GTDB): domain Bacteria; phylum Fidelibacterota; class Marinisomatia; order Marinisomatales; family JACNKV01; genus JACNKV01. Next base: position 25,243 of record JACNKV010000142.1, read on the forward strand.
CGCAGCCGGATACCGGTGAACAGGCACTAGAGATTACAGAGACGTTGGTTCGCAGCGGTGCATTAGATGTAATTGTCATTGATTCTGTAGCTGCTTTAGTTCCAAGGGCTGAATTGGAAGGAGAGATGGGAGATACCCATGTTGGTCTTCAGGCACGATTAATGTCTCAAGCATTACGTAAACTCACTGGGACCGTCAAACGTTCAAATACATGCGTAGTCTTTATCAACCAGATTCGTGAAAAAATTGGTGTTATGTTTGGAAATCCTGAAACAACCCCGGGAGGAAGAGCCTTAAAGTTTTATACGTCTGTAAGACTGGATATCCGCAGGATTGGATCGATTAAAGAAGGACCGGACTTTATCGGAAACAGAGTCAAAGTAAAAGTTGTAAAGAATAAAGTAGCTCCTCCGTTCAAGATCACGGAATTAGATTTGATGTATGGTACCGGCATTTCTTTTGAAGGTGATTTGATCGACCTTGCATTAAAAGGAAACATCTTTCAGAAAACAGGTTCATGGTTCTCTTGGGGTGATACTAGATTAGGACAGGGACGTGAGAATGTGAAGAGCTTCCTTCGGGAAAATAAGAAAGAATTTGACTCCATTGTGAAAGAGGTTAAAGCCTTTATTGGATTGGACGAAAATGAGGATACCCCTGAAGCGTAAAATAATTGATATAAAAGTCCAACGTCGAAATTCGAGTAGAAGAACACTGTTTTTTGATGATGAAAGCGTCTTCGGGTTATCTGAAGACGTTTTCATATCTGAGAATTTTAAGATAGACGATGTGCTCAGCGAAGAAAAATTTCGATTATTACAAAAATCAGAATCACATAATAAGGTTAAAGAAGCTGCGTTAAGGCTATTGTCTTTTCGAATGCGTAGCGTGGCTGAATTACACGATCGGTTGCGAAAGAAAGAGTATTTGGAAGAGGAAATTACTCCTGTCTTAGATCAACTTATTGACATGCAATACTTAAATGATGAGGAATTTGCGATTGCGTTTTGTCGTGATAAAATTCGAAATAAACGTATTGGTCCTGTCGCACTTCGATCTGAATTGGCGATGCATCAACTTGACCAAAAATTGATAAGCGAAGTATTTACTGAGCTGTATAATGAAGAATCAATTCGTAGTCTGATTAAATACCATTTACATAAGCGGAAAGTGGAAGAAGGAACCCATTTGGAACAGAAAGAAAAGACAAAGTTGCTATCCTTGTTACAAAGAAAAGGTTTTTCATGGAGCGATATATCAAGCGTATTTGACGAACTTGAAATACAATAAACACAAAGTATTACAATGAAAAATAAACAACATTATTCAAACTTGTTATCCGATACAGACAAAAACTCAATCGTCTTTTTATTAAATAGAAAACCGACAATATTAGAACTTGAACTTATCGCAGCCATAAAACAAAGAGATATCCGGATTCGACCCTATTTACAAACATTGGCTCGTCTTGACCGTGGTGCGAGGAGAAACGAAACAGAAAATATATCATTAGACGACCGCCACTCATTAATCGGTGTAAACGGGAATAAAATATTTAATAGAAATGGGAACATTATTATCGGAGATGATATTGCGTTACGAAAAATTATTTGTAACGGAAATGAACCGTTAATTCACGTAATTGAAACATCTGTAAATAATGAGCGACAAGAACACAATATAAAAAAATCAATTTCTCAGGCACGTGCAGGTAAACCCATAAGCATAGGTGGATATCAGCAATCGACTGAAATAGAAAAAATGCCAATTGTTTCATCTGCGATATTTGGAACGCAATCTGAAAATAAAGAACCATCTGCAACGGCAGAATCTGATACAATACTTTATCTACTGGAAACTGGAAAATCATGGACATTGCCATCGAGTGATCGAAAGATAAAATCACTTGTAAAAACACTGAATAACCGTCCTTGGTTCTATGGACTGACACCTGTCGGCTCTACGGGATTGGGAGATGCATTATTGGCGTTGTGTCGAGAAAGTGGTTTAGGAATTCAGTTATCCATCGAGAATATCGAACATCATAAAATTGTTAGTACGTTATCCGAGGGGAAACTGGACACGGTTATCCTGGCAGTTCAAAATGGATTTCATAAAGAAGTCAATTCCACCTTGGATACATTAAATATAAACTATCGGCATATTGGAGAACTGAATAAATCCATAGGATTTTTAATCACGCAAGGCGGGAAAAAAATAGTATCTTTACCCCTGAATGTGTTTGATTTCGTTTGGCACGCAATGCCAAGAATGTTCCCAAAGATACAAAATCGTGAGATAGAACATTCAATTATTCGAAGACCACCAATTCCTTCTGATTTTAATACAGTTTTTAAAAAGCTAATTACGGAAATAAACTTTAGACGGAAAAGATGGCACCTAAAACAAAACAGATCATCGTCCCGCGTGATGACAAGTGATTATAGTGTTTCGGCACAACTCCCGAATCCTGCAGAAACATTAATTGTTACGACTGCGGACAATGACTATTACACGACCTATCAGCCACGCATAGCAGGTAGATTGACGGTTGCGAATGCCATGCGCCAATGTGTCTGCTGCGGAGCAGTTCCAACGTCACTTACGATTCATACCATTCTTCCTGATGCCGTCGAAAGCGATGAATATTGGAAAGGTGTTGAAGTGTTGCAGGGACAGGAAGAAGCCGTTCGTGTGTTTAATATTCCGATATCCAACCGAAATATATTACCGTATAAAAATTTATGCTCTCAGCATGTTTCTGTTGCCGGAGTCATTTCCAAACATAGTTCTGAAATTCGCCGTGCATTCGTTTCGGAAGGAGATTTTATTACCATGATTGGGAGCCATCGAGGCGAATTGGGCGGAAGTGCATATTTTCGTGATATTGCGAATATCAGGGCTGGAACTCCACCAACGGTTGATCTTGGTATGGAGACACGATTGCAGGATGTGATGCTCCAAGGAAATCGCACCGGTTTAATTCGTTCTGCATCCACAGTCAGCGAGGGCGGAATTGCAGTTGCTATTGCAGAATCTCTCCTGTCATCTGAGGAAGGTGTAGGCGCTCGTATACATTTGACCAGAAAAATCCGCAATGATGAACTTATGTTTGGCGAGACTCAGGGATTAATAATTGTCACACTCAAAGAAAGCGACATTATGGAATTCGAACGAATTTGTATGAGTGTCGGTGTCCCGTCTACTACAATTGGTCGTGTTACAGGAACCGGAGTTTTCTCGTTTAATAATAAAATTCGCATTGAAGTAAAAGATTTACAAACTGTATATCAATGAATGATTATATAATTTACCATAAAATGCTTGGAGATATTCCTGTCCGTAATATCTACTGTGCGGTTAGAAACTACTATACACATGCTCAAGAGATGGGAACGGCGACAGAGATATCACCAATGTATTTTCAGAAGGCATTATCCTCACTTTCCACAGATGATAAAATCGTTTTACCGAAAGAATTTAAGGTGCAATACGAGTTGGAAATCGTCTTACTGATTCATAAAAATGGCAGAAATATCTCAGAGCAAGACGCGATGAATCATGTAGGAGGAATTGCATTGGGGCTAGATCTTACAGATCGGAAATATCAGACCGAGTTGAAACGTAAACAGCTTCCGTGGTTTTTATCGAAATCATTTACGGGATCAGCGGTAGTGACTGAATTTGATTCTCTGGAGGAATACAAAAGTACGCCACCGTTCTGGCTGGATATAAATGGGGCGCGAAAACAAACCGGATTAATATCGGAAATGATTTTTTCCATACAAACGTTAATTAGCTCGCTTTCATCTCGTATTACGCTGCTGTCCGGTGATTTAATTTTCACAGGGACTCCAAAAGGAGTGGACTATTTATCCGCTGGGGATGAACTTGTCCTTGGAATAGGTGAAAAAGAAAAAGGCCGATTCACGGTGGTAAATCGGCCTGATTATATTTAGTTAGTTATCTGTATTATCCGGAGGAACGAAGCTTAAAGTTCACCGGAATGGATATCCAGACTCCTACAGCACGTTCACGCTGTTTTGCCGGTCTGAATCGTGTTTTTCTAATTGCTTCGGTTGCAGCTTCATTTAATCCTGTATTCGGAATTCCGCTAAGAATAACTGTGTCTTTTACACGTCCTTTTTTATCTATAAATGCCTGGATTATAACCGTTCCTTCAATTCCTGCTTCTCTGGCAATATCAGGATAGACGACATTTCGTTGGATTGCACCATAACCACCGATCGGGACGGGAGGATCATCGTAAGGAATGAATTTAACTCTGGGCCCTTCATCCGGTGGAGGCGGAGCGTCATCCCATGCGACAAAATCATCAAGATCTGTCTCTTCGATTGTTAAATCGTCAGCGATATCTTCGGACTCTGATTCAACGGGAATCGCGGGACGAGCCGGAGGGGGAGGACGGTTGATTTGCTGCGTTTGGGGAATATCATCCATGGTGATGATGATTTGATCTGGAGTTCCCAAATCCATAGTTTCTCCAAGGAATCTTGGAATAATCAACATGCTTAATGTAATAATGCCAATCGCAATGATACCGGTGGTTCGAATCACGACCGGGTTTTTGAACTTTAATTGAAATGATGGTTGATGAATTGTTTGCATTTTAATCTTTATGTATTGATGAAAAAAACGATTTCCTTAACCATAAATTTTACGGCAAAATCTTAAATAGAACAAGAATGGATTAGACTATTTTTATCGTCTGTTTTTCAGATATTGAAACACAGGGAATGGAATGTATGATATCAGAAAGATAACAAATCCTGTTCCGATTAATGGAATTAAGTAATAAGGCCACGGACCCATAAAATCCAGTAATGATGCGGTTGAGGGCTTATGAGCGATGAAAAAATAATTTGAGCCAATTAACCAATTAATTATCCCAATAGGGATCATTAACGCAGCCGTTATCGAGAATGTACGAATTAATCCGGAGAATGACGGTTTGTAGTTGAAAATGACCGTGGCATAGATAACAGCGATAATAATACTTCCGTGACCCAAAAAGAATTGGATGAATAAATAATGTGGAAAACCGACAGACAGGCTAGGAGTTAATAAAGCTTGTGTGGCACCGCCAATACCCCAAAAATACATGACTTGATAGAGAAATGGCCGTTTTGTATATAACAATATCGGAAGTAGCAAAGCAGAAAAGCCACAAAGATGAAGTGGCAAATTATCTTGCAGGGTGAAAATTCCGTTAGCCAGACGATAAATCCAAATACTTGCTTCCTGAATCCACAGAAAGGCAGCCAGCATGATTCGAATTCTAAATTCGGTAGAAGGTGTAGCGAATCGTTTTACTGACCACGGTAACCCGATTGTAATAAGTAAAATAATGCCAATGGCTACAAGGTGTTGTGGTGCAAAGAGAATAAAAATATTTTCAGAATTATTTATGATTCTTCCTGTCCTTTTTTGAATTCAATACGTTCGTAACAGTCTTCAATTTCATCTACGGCAAGTTGGATAGTTAATCCAATTGTGTCATGGATGAGAGCATCCATTTTTTTCAAAGAAGGCTCGCTCAATAATGTCAAAATTACTTGGTCACGTATCACGATGAGTGCATCGCAGACTTCCGTTTTGCTGAATCCCTCGCGGCTTCGTATGTCCGCAAGAAACCGGGAATAATTAACGAGAGACATCCTGTCGCCCGTTCTAACTGATGTCATAAGCAGATTGTAATATATACCCAAATACCACTCTAAATTGTCCGGAGTTAATTGCTGATAATTCGGAAATTTATGTTTATTGTCAGAATGACTGATATCTGCAAAAATAGCATTGATGATAGAATCGTTTAGGCGCTGCATCGTCTCAGCTATTTGCAGATTTGGACGTTCGGTTTTAACCCGCTCTAGTGCGAGGAGATTTCGTCTGTTCCATTCCACCGGATAACTTTTGGAATGCTCAATGAGATAGAGTAGTCTGCGTTCTATCAGGTGGCGAGATGTTGGCTCCCAATCCAATGTTTTTCGTGTATACGAAGAGTCAACGGTTAATTTCTTATCAATGTATTTCATCATCCACGGGCGTTCGAATGGCGGTTTCCCAATAAGTTTTCCAAACAGATAAAGTAAACACACCCCGGGTGCAGCTAAGAAAACCGGCATTTTAATTGACCGTAACTCTTTTCCAAAAAAAAGTCGTGTAGAGAGATTAAATAGTTCTTTGTGAGACGTAGAGCCATTCGGGCTGGCAATGTACACATCGTAATTTGGCAATGACGAAGATTTACGTAGAATTTTTAAAAGTAATGCTGCCACACAGCGAACATGAATATATGGAACGGCAGATTCCCCTTTTCCTCCAAGAATTTGAGAATTCCATCCTTTTGAGAACCATGTTTCCAAAAATATATAAAGCGGTCCATACTCACACCAATCGCTAAATGCGGCGGCGAACCGAACCACAGAACATGACACAGAATCAGAAACGTCCTTGCACATGTCTTCGCCTTTTTTCTTTGTCACTGCGTAATCGAAGTCTGCATCCGGTGGAGTTTGTTCATTGATAGCTTCTCCTTCGTTGGGGAATGAGCAGGCAGCAACAGAACTTGCAAATATAAATCGACGTACATTCAAAGATTTGGCATGTTCCAACATATATCGGGTACCGTTGACATTTGTTCGCTCATATTCAGGGTGAGTATCATTACTAAAATTGTAATAGGCAGCAAGATGGAGAATAAAATTGACGGGATTCTCTTTCTGTATTTTCCATATAACTTCAGACAAGAGATCTTTTTCACCAATATCGACTAAAACCCATTTAATGTTTTTATGTGGCGATACACCCACTTCCTGCATCGTTCGTCGGGCAAAGGCATAGATGATGTATTCCTCCTGCGCCTGTTCGAGGAAATGTCTGCCGATAAACCCGGAAGCACCCGTGACAATAATGACCGGTAAATATTGTTTCATAAATTGCTGTCTTTTCGAAGTCGGTTAAGAAGTATAAGCAAACATAATCCCATGAGAAAATCTCCAACTCCTGACAGTAAAATGAGTAATATGTTTTCGGAGAAAAGATAATAAGAAAAAAGAAAAACAGTCGCGATAAATTTTGCAGTGATTGAAAAAGAGACGAAATCAAAGGAGGAATCAATTCGCTTGGCTCCGATGATATAGGCAATACTCATAACGAGATGGAATATGCCTCCTTGGGTAAGAAAAAAACGACTATTGTCTAATGAAAATCCAAAATAATTTACAATGTCAATGGGGAGGAAGATCATTCCAATCCCGACAAAGAATGAATGAATGGCGACCAGGTGGAGGAAAATAACAAGCAGGGAGCGGCTGTTTTTAAATATTTCTGGCGAGTTCATCATAATTATTCTTGAAATTTATGAACGATGTGAAGTGATAAGAGAATAATGTATCTTATTATCCTCTAAAGACAGACAGAATATATAAATTACTTACTCAATCAACCAATAACTTTAACACCCCAAACATCTAGTTGTTTTATGACGCGTTCAATAGCTTCGTCAATGACGTTTTTAACCGTGTCGGTCATTTCAAGCCCGGCTTCGATGGATAAGGGTTGTATTCCAATCAAAGTAATATTTTTCGGTTCTTTATCCAAGAGTTTGGCTGCGCTCAATACGTCAGCAAGTCCCAAGTGGTGAACAGACAGAATGGTATTTAACTGAGTTAATATCTTATCTTTCATTATAACACCGATAAACCCTGGCTCTTTATTAAAATTAACAGCGTCAATTAACAGGACATATTCTTTGTTTTCGATATAAGGCAATAAATCCAGCCCAAAGGTTCCACCATCAATGATGGGAACCTCAGGACTGAATTTAAATTCGCCACTTAACCGATTGACAATGTGGACTCCCACGCCCTCATCCCGGAGCAAGGTATTGCCAAGCCCCAGGATGATTACGTCTGCTTTTGAATTAGCAGGATGTATTGACATGCACGATATTCGTTTTTGTATTATCGTGCAAATGGATAGCACATGCCAGACATGGATCGAAGGAATGTATCGTCCTTAATACTTCCAGTGGCCTGTCGGCGTCTGCGATAGGATTCCCGACCAGAGATGCTTCATACGGACCGGGTTTGTCGTCCTGATTCCGCGGACCGGCATTCCAGGTTGATGGAACAACACACTGGTAGTTTTTGATTTTACCATCTTCAATAACGACCCAGTGAGAAAGCGTTCCTCTTGGAGCTTCGTGGAAACCAAATCCGGTTTGTTCACCTTTCGGAAAGACCGGAGCATTGAATGTGGTTAAATCTCCACCGGCGATGTTTGCAACAAGCGCATCGTAATTATCTCCTAACACATCGTAGAGAACTTGAGCACGTACACAACGTGCTGCATGCCGACCCAATGTGGAATGCAGTGCAGCAACTCCGACTTTCGTTCCGGCGATTGCACTGATTTTCTCTAATGCAAGGTTTACGTAGGCCGTCGTGGGTTTATGTCCTGCGGCGACCATACCAAGTACATTGGCTAAAGGTCCAACTTGTGCCGGTTCACCCGCAAAGCTGGGAGATTTCACCCATGAGTACTTTCCGTCATCTTGGAAATCAGTGTACTTAGGAACGGTTTCTTCTTTGTACGGGTGTCGTGTCCAATCTCCGTCATACCAACTGTGTTTGATACTTTCTTTCACATTTGATTCGAAATATGGATCATCAAAGTTCGCAATTGCGTGGAATTTGCCGATATCACCGTTTGGAATATATCCGCCCGGCGTACCGAAGGTTGTTCCTTTTGTATCCATCGGAAAGTCCGGAACACTGAGATAGTTCATGACCCCTGCTCCATACGGAAGCCAATGAGCATAAAGTGCGCCGACAGCTGCCAAATCAACGAGATAGACTTCTCGCAAGAACTTCTGCAGTTTGTCCATAAGAGTTTTGACGTAAATCAATCTCTCAAGATTCAGGGTGGATTGATCATCCGGATTAATCGCATTTGCAACACCACCCACAGCCAAATTTTGGATGTGTGGAGTCTTTGCTCCAAGGATGGACACAATCTGGTTCGCAATCCTTTGATATTCAAACGCTTCAAGATAGTGAGCCGCAGCAATCAAATTCACTTCCGGCGGAAGTTTCATTGCTTCGTGTCCCCAGTATCCGTTGGCAAAAATGCCAAGCTGACCGGTATTCACAAACGATTTCAGACGATCTTGAACCGCTTTGAGCTCCTGCACACCGTTATTAGGCCATGGAGACAAACTCTGAGCCAGTTTGGACGCGGCAACCGGGTCTGCGGATAGCGCAGAAACAATGTCTACCCAATCCAAAGCGGAGAGATGGTAGAAATGCACAATATGATCATGAATCCCGTGAGCGGCAATAATCATATTTCTTATGTATTGCGCATTGAGCGGGACTTCCATGTTCAAAGCATTTTCCACTGCCCGAACGGACGTTATGGCATGAACGGTCGTACATACACCGCAAATCCGTTGGGTGTAGATCCAAGCATCCCTGGGATCTCGATTTAATAAAATGGGTTCAATACCACGCCACATCTGACCGGATGACCAAGCTTTTGAAACTTCTCCGTTCTTAATGTCGCAGTCTATTCTAAGGTGACCCTCAATGCGAGTGATGGGGTCAACTACAATTCTTTTTGCCATGAAATATTCCTCCTAAGTTTATGCGTGTTTTACGTCCGGCAATACCGGAAGTCTTTTTACGAATACCAAGTACGCCATTATTTCCGCAGAGATAATGCCTACTGTGATGAGAATTTCCGATATAGACGGAAAGTAATGCCAGCCGGGTCCCGGATCAAATCCAACAAGAAACGTATTGAACCGGAGAACCGCTCCTGCTAACACCATCGCAATTGCCGACCAGAAAAGTACGGACGCTTTCGTTCGGTGTTTTTCCATGAACAGGAAAATCATTGGAACGATAAACAGAAGACTTTCCAGGATAAACATCCATCCGTTCAAATCACCGGCAAATGCATCGCCAAGGGCACCTCTCCAGAGTAAGTCTCCATAACGGAATACGACATAAACTGCCAGCACCCATGCGACAAATTTTGCCATTTGCGAAAGTAATTTGGTTTCTAAAGGACGTTTGAATGCAATCGATGAATAGAGCGATTCAAACATGACCATTCCGAACCCGATGACAATGGATGAAAGCAGGAAAGTAACCGGCAGCCATCCTGTTTGCCACAGATCCGCAACTTTATGTCCGGCAATCACCATCAACGTTCCAAGGGAAGATTGATGCATCGTTGGCAGTAAAACGCCAATCGCAATAAAGATAAAGATAACTTTATCCAACTTTCCTGCGATAGCGGGTTTCCACTTCTCCAAAAATACCGGTGTGAATTCTATCCAAAGTACCAGTACATATGTGGCAACGCAGAACGCAACCTCAAACATAATGGAATTTAGATTCGCGTACCATGGTAAGAACACATTGTAAAGTTGCCAATACCGGCCAACATCGATGAAGATAGCAACACCGGCTAATGTGTAGCCGAACAGGCTGGTCATCACAGCAGGACGCACCAATGGATGGTACTTTCCTTTGTTGAGAACATAGACCAAAAGTGCCATTGCATATCCGCCGCATCCGATGGCTGTCCCGACAAGGACATCGTAGACAATCCACATTCCCCAGGGATACCCATGGGTGAGATTTGTCACGGCTCCCAGACCGAAAACGAATCGTTTCGCTAGCAACAGAAGCGCAATACCGAACAGCATTGCCAAAAATGTAAATGGCTTCGTCCAGATACGACCTCCTAAGGGTTTATAGGTACTCATTGTGTTCCTCCTTCCTCATGATGATCTTTCACACTGCGGTGGGCGGCATAAAGAAGTCCACCCAACAGCACAACAGGAGCGATAAAGCCCTTGTAGGTTGTATGCTGAATCGTTTCCGATTTCACGGCAGAAGACGTGTTTGATAAGGACGGTAACCCTAACTTCTCAAATGGGATGGCAGAAAGGATGAGATATTGTGTCCCCCCACTTTCGTTTTCACCATAGATATAGTTCACGTACTGTTTTGCATTACGTGGTTTCGTTTCACCGTTAAGCGTTGAAACCGGGTAGGCGTACTTGTCACCTTCCGTTAATCCCAAACGACGTTTTGCTTCAGTAAGAAGGTCAGACACACTGCCAAAGAGGGAGGCACCTGTCGGACAGAAATCACAGCATCCGGGGATACCGCCATCTGCCTGGACGTGTGCGCACATCTCACATTTGACAATTTCAGGGATTGGATCTCCAAATTCAAATTTGGGGATATTGTACGGACAGGCAATCTGACAGTAACGACATCCGATGCATGCATCTTTATTGTACGTTACGATTCCTGTATCCGGTTGTTTTTCTAGCGCTGTAACCGGACAGGCAGACACACAGTCAGGATCGACACAATGCATGCATGCACGTTTGATGAATCCATATCCGTCGGTTATTTGGTCTTTGGTTTCGCCGGTTCCGTTTCGATACGCCTGAATCTTATTTAAGGTTGTTTCACTGAGGTCGCCGGTATCCCAGATACCGCTGACATCATGTTCCTTTTCCAGGGGAGAGTTTACATCCGGTGGCATGTTGTTTATTCGCTTACACGCAACTTCGCAGGCTCGGCATCCGATGCAAAGGGTTGCATCATACAAAATCCCTTTTGCATTCGCCGGAAGCGACTTGATTGTGCGTGCTTGCAGAGTAGACAACCCGGCTGCGGTAGCAGCTCCGGTGGAAAGGACTTTCAGAAAATCTCGTCTTTCCAAATTCATGTTAGTCTCCTCAGGCGTTTTCGTTGTTAGTGTCTTGGTCTAATTTCTTCGCAGCCATTGCGCTTGCGACAGCAGCAGCCCCTGCGACAGCCCCGGCAACAGCGGCAGCTCCGGGTGAAATCCCGCCGCCTTTTTCTTCATCTGTACCAGGGAAGAATTCCGGCGGAGTAATAGACAAGACATTTGCCTGTTCGTGAAGTGGCTTGTTGAAACCAACACCTTCTTCAGAACATCCAAAACACGGATGACCAATACCGATTGGCCAGGATCCGGTGTCTCCAAATTTCTGGATTCCGCAGTTTGCGTAGGTTTCCGGACCTTTGCAGCCAAGCTTATACAAACACCATCCCTTGCGATGATTTTCACCTCCGAATTGATCAGCAAACCGACCGGCATCAAAATGCGGGCGACGTTCGCAGTTATCATGGATGAGTTTTCCGTAAGCAAAGTTCGGACGGCCTTTTTTATCAAGCTGAGGGAGTTTGCCAAGTGTTAAGTAGTACAAGACAACTTGTAATAGGTTGTATGGACTTGCAGGGCAACCCGGTAAGTTAATGACCGGAGTTCCGATGCCATTCATTTTAAGCACTTCGGCAAATCCGGTGGCTTGTGTTGGGTTGGGTGAAGCAGATTGTACACCGCCCCATGAAGCACACGAACCGATTGCAATAGCCGCCGCCGCTTGTGAGCCGACATCTGTGGCGATGTCAAGCGCAGTACGACCGGCAATTTTGCAGTAAATACCGTCTTCTGCCAAAGGAATAGACCCTTCGACGACGAGGATGAATTTACCCTTATACTTTTCTACGGTTTGATGCAGAAGCTCTTCAACCTGATGACCGGCAGCCGCACATAGGGTTTCGGAGTAATCCAGTGAAATCATATCCAACACTAGATTTTCTACAGTTGGGTGCGTTGCACGTAGCAGAGTTTCCGTACATCCGGTGCATTCCTGAAAGTGCAGCCAAATCACCGGTGGTCTGAATTTACTCGCAATTGCTTCAGCAACTTTCCCGGCAGCCTCGTAAGGCAGCGCCATTGCAGCAGTAATTGCTGTGCAGAATTTAATGAAGTCCCTTCTGGATACGCCTTGGACTTTTAACTTCTCGGTATAATGAGAAGCAATTCCGTTTGGAGCATCAAGGGGTTTGAGTTTCGCCATAACATTCCTCCTTGGTTTGAGTTATCGTTAAGTTCAAAATCCTTGCGGTTTGGATTTCAAAATTTGTAGTGATATTTTTTTTCATTTCAATAATACAAGCTTCTTTGTACTAACAAATCCATCGGATTTTAACCGGTACAAATACATTCCCGATGCAACCGAGCGACCCTGTGTGTTTACATCCCGTGTGCTTGCATCCCGTGTTTTCTACGGGGTTTTTAACGGGGTATTTTACGGGGGAAAATGTAAGAAATTGAGAGAGGGTGAAAAGGTGATGTGGAGAAGAGGAGGTTGGGAGATAAATTTTGGAAGGCGTCATGCGCGTCAACGTGCTACCGATTGTTTCTTCGCTTTTATCGAATAAAAACATTGCTGGTTGATATTCCGCAGTTGACAGTCTTCGGCAAAACTTCCGTCACATTGAAGACAGACGAGTTCAAGTTCATCTTCTTCTTCAAGAAAATATTTAAGAAACTTTTCAATATGTTGATTAAAATCGATGAGTTCGTCAAAGGAAAAATGATCTAAAACAGAATTTTGCCGATGCAGACGATAAGCATCATATTTTAAGACGGCGGCTTCACCTTTCTTGGTAATCGAAATATTGACCACTCGCCGATCTGAGTCATCGGAGACTCGTGAAACATAGTCATCACGCACCAGTTTGTCGACAGATTTACTAACAGCCGGATTGCTGATGCCAAATATTTCTGCAATATCTTTGACAGACTTTTGACCGGTTGTGATGAGAGATTTCAGTATATATAAACGTCGTTTAGATAAATCGCTGGAGGAAGCTTCAACAGCATTGGCTTCACAAACTTCCTGAATGACACGAGAAAGCAAACGAATGTTGTCTGCAACTCGTTTGATATGTTCGTTTTGTGTTGTAATCGTAACCCTATTAATTATTAACGGGGTTAAGTTTAACAGTTTGGTTTAAATAATGTCAAGTGTTAATTTTATAAAAAAAATATCTTCTGTACTATTTTTGTAAGCGAATGAACTTATGGAAGTTTGAATACTTCAAGTAGTGCATTTTTTGCTGCAAGATATTTCTGGTCGTCAATTAAGCAGCAAATAGATGATATAGATGTGGAAATACCTAAGATATTAATTTTTGCATTACCTAATGCCGCACACATACGTCCGCATATTGCCGGTTTTTCTCTAAAGTGAGGACCGTAAACAGTCAGTGCGGTTACATTGGGAGTTGCGTTGATTTGACCGATTCCGTTATTCTTTTTAACATTTTCGATTAATTTCAGCGCAAGTTTGGTTTGAGTTGCAGCAATGCAGAGCGTCAAATTTGCACGGGAAGACATATCCTCGCTTTCAGCCACAAATTGTAAATTTATATTTGCATCACCGAGCATCGTGAGTAGCTTGCCACCGTATCCCGGCTGATTCGGAATACCCAATACTTTTATCATGGTTAATCCGCGAACTTCCAGGATGCCCCCGATTTGGATTTTATTCATTATAGTGGGATCTTTACCGTAAAGGTGGAGCCTTTATTTACTTCACTCTCGATGAGTATTTCTCCGTCCAGTTGATCGACGAGATTTTTCACAATACTAAGTCCTAATCCTGTTCCGACGGCTTCAAAGTGTTTGGCATTTTTTGTACGGTAAAATTCATCGAAAATGTGTTTTTGGTCTATAGAAGAAATTCCGATGCCTGTATCGGATATCGTAAACGACCAATAGGCATTTTCCAAGGATGTAGAAATAGTGACCACACCATTTTTTGGTGTATAACGTACAGCATTTGATAACAAATTGGAGAATATTTTTTCCAAAATGAATTTATCCAATTTCAAATCTCCGCGTTCTGCACATATTTTTTCAACGATTGTCACGCCTTTTTCCTGAGCATGTGGTAGTTCATTATCTATAAATTCTTTTAGAAAATCACATGGAATAACTTTTTCCGGTTTTGCTTCATCTAATTGACGGTCATACATGATATCTAATAAATCTTTAAGGATATCCAACATTTGTGCAGAACGTTTTTTTGCTCGCGTAAGCATATCTGCCGTTTTGGGAGTCAACTCATTCCCAAGCAAGTCCAATACGACGTTAATGGAACTCTGTATTGCTACGATGGGCGATTTGAGTTCGTGAGAGACAAATCGAAAAAATTTTGTTTTTACTTCGGAAGCCTGTTTTAATTTCTTATTTTGTTGGCTGATAATATCCTTCACTTTTAAATGGCGCCCCATAAGTGTTACGCCAAGATATGCACTCGAAAACATCGTCAAGTAAAATACTCCTAACGAAATTAAAACACTCAGAGTCGAAAGAGAAGACCCAAATAAATTATAGTGGAGAATCCAATGTTTTGATTCTGCTAATACCATCAATGTAAACACAGCGACAGAAAAGATAGTCACTGCATAGGGATCTTTTTTCTGTTCAAAAATTGTACTGGCTATGATAACATGAAAAATATAGAAAAGATAAAACGGATTGTGTATCCCTCCTGATAAATGAATTAAAATTGATAATAGAAATAAATCCAGATAGATTTGAACTCGCACGAATATCATTTCTTTCTTCAGCGATGATGGATCAGCCTGTTTAGCAATCAGGATATAAATAAGGTTTGCAGCCCCTAGGACAGATACTGTAATTATCAGATTTCTCAGTGGTATGGCGTTTTCTAAAAGATTTGCCGCTAACAGGATGAGAAGTACCATCCCTGCTGTGGCAATCCAACGAAGATTAATCAGCCACAGTATTTTCCTTCGAAGCGAACGGGGTGTGTAAAACGATGTGAAGTCAGTTGACGATAGTTTAGACAATCGGGAGATTCCTTTTTACCGCATCTATCAACGCCTGTGGATTTACCGGTTTCTCGATAAATTCATCCACGGGAAGGAAAGATTCATCTTTGGAAGAATCAAAAGAAAATCCGGTTTGCGCACCGACAGCCGTTACCATCAGAATGGGAATATCCCGGGTGTTTTCAGAAGCACGGAGCTGATAGGCAAGTTGAAACCCCTCGTCTTGAGAGTCCATCATGACATCCAAGATTAATAAGTCAGGTTGTTCTGTTTTCAAAATCGTTAATCCTCTGGAACCATCCTGAGCATCAATGACGTCGAATCCGGCAGATTCCAGTGTGATACGCATGGCTTCGACCAAATCAATATCATCGTCTATTATCATGATTTTTTTTGACATAGTAGTCCTCTAATTTAAGTGTAGTGTTGATTGAAATTCAATAAGCTTTGCCAGAGCAGTCGGAATTGCATCGGAAACAGTACTGCTCAATCCTCTGTTTACGGATAATTGTTCCGGTTCGATTCCCATAATTGTAACGGTCTGCGGATAGACTCCGATACGCTTGGCGATTTTCATTGTTTCTGTCAAGCTAATTCCGTGCACAGACAAATGATCTGTTTTTATCAAGAGTTTAGCCTTTGTCGCATCGAAGAGTTTTACCGACCCGGGCGGTTCTCCCATTTTAGCTGCATCGATGATTAATACGTGCTCAGCATCTTGAAAGTGATCAATAATGCTGAGGGCATCTGTCGCACAATCTATCAACGGGGTGTTAGCAAACGCCGAATACTCTTTGGCCTTTTTGAGAATTGCAGTCCCAATTCCGTCATCACCGTAAAGGTCGTTTCCAACAGAAATGATTTTAAGCGTCGGTGATTTACCGTTATTTTGTAATCTAGTCATCGCAAAAGACATAACAATTTAGGGGAGAAAGTCCGATGAATGCGACTAGTTTTCTGTTATTCAACAAATTCCACATTCAGCAAATGAACCGAGCAGGAGATACAGGGATCGTATGCACGAACCAGCATCTCTAATTTTAATGTGATATCTTCTTTGGATTGATCCATAATTTCAGGGACAAGCTTTTTCATGTCATCATCGATATTGGCAAGATTTTGTCCGGTTGGAATGATGCAATTTGCCGTGACGATATTTCCTGTTCGATCGTATTCATACTCATGATATAAAATTCCCCGAGGAACCTCATTGGACCCAATTCCTTTTCCGTAGCGAGTCGGGTCTTGGTTTGGTTTTTCGTTTTTCAAACCACGCTCCAGCAGAGTATCAATAATGGCGATGGAATCTTCAATGCAATGCAAAGTTTCAACAGCCTGAGCTATTGTATTCATGTATGGGTTGTAACAATGAGGCATAAGGCCCATTGTATCAGCTACTTGTAGTGCATTGTAGCATAGGCGATCATTGTTGTTGTTCCAACGGGCAAGTGCCCCAACCATGTAACTGGATCTGTTATGTTTGCAATGTTTACTGGTCGAATGAGAGACGATGAATTCGTTTGTCATTTCAAGATAATTTTTATCGGGAGTTCCGCCGGTATCCGAAGAATATATTTCGCCGTCATACAACGCATATTCATCGGCGTGTTTCAAGGAAATGTATTCTGTTTCACGCGTAAAATCGGGAATTCCACCTGCAACAGATGCCAATAATTCCGCAGTCGCTTTCATGTCAGGGATACCATCTTCCACTAATTGTCGGCGAATCTCTTTCAATTCACCAACCGACGGAATTTTTGTAAATCCGCCGGGAACCGGAGTAATGGGATGCACGGCACGACCTGACACAACATCTCCGATATCATTTGCCATCCGTTTCATACGTAATGCACGTAATATCACGTCCGTGTGTGTTGGTATCAATGGAAATACACTTGGAGCACCGAATAAATCAGGGGCAACAAGAAAATAAATGTGGAGGATGTTCGACTGAATTGTCGCTCCGTTAACAAGCAATTTTCTCAGCAATTCAGTTTGCGTGGAAATCTCTAATCCTAAAGCATCTTCGGTCGCTTTTAAGGACGTCATTTGATGTCCTAGAGAGCAAATGCCGCAAATTCTTGATGTGATAATCGCGGCTTCGTGGAAACTTCTGCCTTTCAGCATTGCTTCGAAATATCGTGGAGCTTCCACGATATCTAACTGAGCTTTTTCCAGTACGCCGTCTTTCATGTTGACAACAATATTCCCATGACCTTCCACCCGTGTGAGGTGTTTGACCATGATGTCTAAATTTTTACTCATAAGATGTTCCTTATAATATTTTCGTTAGTTAGTTTATCATTTCATCCGAAACGTAACTGTTAAACATAAGCAGTCGTTTGCGGGCTTCATCTGTGGATAAACCGTGGCGTAACAAAATGTCTGTCATTGCGTGTTTATCTGCATTTGGGATAACACCGCGACATCCTGTACAAAACTGTCCAAAGGATGGACAAATCGCATCGCACCCCGACCGTGTAATCGGCCCCAAGCAAACCATTCCGCGCTCATATAAACATTCATTTTCTTTGAGTTTGCATTCTACGCAAACAGGAGAATCCGGTTTTATCGGTGCTTTCCCCATCACCAGTGATTTGAAGATTTTTAGAAATTCCGGGATACTCATGGGACAGCCGTGGATTTCGTAATCGACTTTTACGATGGCAGAAACCGGAATAGCCGGAAGCGTAGGGAAGAGGTACTTGTCTTCGCCATACACTGCTTCACGAACCGATTCAATCGGTTGGAGATTTTTCATGGAATTAATACCGCCGATTGCTGCACACGATCCGAGGGCAATCAGAACCTTTGTTCGGCGACGGATATCATGAATGCGTTCCACGCAGGTTGGAGTTGAGATTGAACCTTCAATGAAAGCGATGTCATATTCATCCGCCTTATCGTCCATGGCTTCACGAAATTCTACGATATCAATATGCTCTAACACATCCAGAATGTGATTCTCTAAATTCAGCTTATTTAATTGGCATCCTTCGCAGCTTGTAAAATCGAAGAATGCAACTTTTGGTTTTGCCATCAGATTGCCTCCGGTAAATTTTTAATGTCAGGATAATGATAGACAGGACCTTCCTGACAGACATAAGAATGATTGATTTGACAGTGACCGCATTTCCCGACTCCGCATTTCATTCTGCGTTCCAGTGACAGATAAATGTTCTCGTCCGGGAGTCCTTTTGTTTTTAGAGCCATCAACGCAAATTTATACATGATGGGAGGTCCGACTACAGCCGCAATAGTATTTTTTAGGTCCAAATCTAACCGAGGAAATAGCCTGGTGATGACACCGACATTTCCTTTCCAGTCCGGAGTGCCGTTATCCACGGTGACATGATACTCAATCCCGGGATCAGATTCCCAGAGTGCTAACTCATCTCGGTACAGCAGCTCATTGGGTGATTTTGCACCATAACAGATGATGAGTCTTCCAAAGTCCTCACGATTATCGATAATATAATTAATCGGAGAACGGAGAGGAACAATTCCGATTCCGCCACCGATGATCAGCACATCCTTTCCCTGGAGTGCATCCATATCAAATCCCTGTCCGAAAGGCCCTCTAATTCCAATTTTTGAACCGACATCCAACTGGTGTAATTTATCCGTGAGCATTCCAACATTTCGAACGCAAAGTTCAAAGGCACCTTTTTTGGTAGGAGATGACGTGATTGAAATGGGAGCCTCCCCAATACCAAAAAGGGATACTTGGACAAATTGTCCGGGTTGATGGCCAAGGTTACGTCCGTTTGGGAGAGTAATCTCATACCATTTTTCTAATTCAGTGAATTGTTTGACCTGCGTAATCTCTGCGATTTCCGGATAATAGAGCTCTGCAGGCGGTTGTTCTTGATATATGAATTCTGACATAGTATTTCCTAACCAGCCCATTCGTGTTGATGGGTGGATTTTGTCAAATGGGTTTGTTCATATTCTTCTTTTAATTGATTGACAATATCAACGATGCTGATGCCTGCTGTGCATGCTACGATGCAGCGACCGCACCCTACACACCAGGGTTCACCGGTGATGTCACTAATGTATTTAAATTTTCGGTAGATTCGATGGCGTTGTCGCTCTCCCAAGGATTCACGAAAATTCTCACCCCCAGCGACGGCAGCAAAACTATTAAGCATACAGCCGTCCCAATGGCGGTCACGGGTTCCGTTTTTGAGAGAGAGGTCTACGTCGTCTTCCACATTGAAGCAGTAGCACGTCGGGCAAACTAGGTTACATGTTCCGCATCCGACGCACTTTTTGGAAACTGACTCCCAAACAGGGGAGTCCCACGCATGTTCAAATAATTCGGGCAGACGATTATAGTTGATTTTAATTTGTGTCGAAAACTCTATTGAATTTTCGGGTGTGTTTTCGGATTCTTCGGGTAACGAAAACTTTTTAAGGAGTTTCTCACCTTTTTCAGTAACCACGATAATGGTGAATCCTGATTTGTTTTTTCGAAGAAACAGGTCAAATCCGTTTAATTCTTCCACAGGGATACCGACAGATCGACCAAAATGATATTTATCAGAGGAGTAAGAGACACCGATAAATGTGGTATTTTCTCGTCGTTTAAGGTAATTCAATTCCGGATTGCCTTGTGAAAAATTAAAATCCAATTTTAAAACAGCCTGCATATCGTAACTGTGTACACCAAGAAATATTCGTGGTTCTGCTTTTAATTCCACTTTTTCGTACTGATTGGATACGGTGGAATAGGATAAGAGCTTCTCCCGCGGTGGGAAAAAATATTTCTTGATGGATTGAATGGTTCGGTTATAGTCTAATTCAACAGTGTTTGGATTGGTTACCGTAGAAAAAGAGTAAGATGCATCTCCGATTGGATGAGGTGCAATCACCTCTCCGTATTTTTGGAGATGCACAATGAAATCCGATACCTTTTCTTGTTTCAGATTGTACATATTCATTGCACTTATTTCTCGTTTAGTTAGTGGTTATTTGTTTGAAAATAAAATATCGTAAAATCAAAATACATATAATATGGTGACAGCCGGGATGGTGTCAAACAAGGGGAAAGTTCTGTGGAACTCAGCTTCATCATGTGTATTTATCGTAAGTAGTATTCTTTCCTAAGCAGAAATTAGGATGTATTTATCCTATTATAAAAGTATTTTTCATTGTTTTGT
>JACNKV010000100.1 GCA_014381855.1 Fidelibacterota bacterium
TAAGATTAAAACGCTACTACATTTTCAATCTTGAGGATATGAGTAGATCCGTTTACGAAAATGTAAATTTAGTAAAATCAGGTTTTCAGATAAATGTGTGGCGTACAGTATCCTTGGGGGGAGAATTCACAGCGGCGATGAGACAATCTGTTGGAAATGTTTCAATAAATGATTTCCAGAGAGACAGTATATTTCGGTTATATCTCGTCTATAGTTTTGGGGAAATAATTTAACGAAAGAAAAAATGAGACAGGACACAAACGACGACTATTCAACAACTTCATTCTGGTATGACCGTCTGCTGAATCCGGTTCTGAATCATATTCGGCGGGCGTTAGCAGAATGGATTACCGAACACCAACCTACACGCGTGTTAGATGTTGGCTGCGGAACGGGGAAACAATTGTCGCTACTACCGGATGATGTTGATGCTGTAGGAATAGATATTTCAGATGCCATGTTAGAACAGGCAAAAACGCAGGCCAACGGGAAATGCAAACGGGGAGATGCCACAGATATCCCATTTGATGAAAACGAATTTGATTTGGTCATTTCTCAGTTTGCCCTTCACGAAAAGGATGCCGATACAATAAAAAGGGAACTTGTGGAAGTCCGCAGAGTGTTGAAACCATCCGGATTGTTTTCGGTAACCGATTTTGATGTACCGGTGAAGAGAACATGTCTATCAAATTTGCTTGGATGGGGCATTAAACAGATCGAGAAGAAGGCAGGTGATGAACACTACGCAAACTACACCGTATGGATGAAACGCGGAGGTTTGGATAAAATAATGGTAAATTCCGGCTGGAATTTGGTTGAAGGTGTTTCCTTCTACAAAGGAAATGTACGGCTGGCGTTTTGGAGAGCCACATAGACACAGCTGGCTTATACTAACATTTGTGTTGTTAAACGTGTGTAATACAGTCTAAATTGTATTTTACAGAAAAACACAACAGGACTCACTTGATTACAAAAGACAAAATGTGGAATAAAATAACACCGTGGTATGTTTTAATATACCTTACGTTATTAATCCTTGTTCTCATCTCAAGCTTTTTAGAATATAAAGCGCGTCATCAAGAGATATTGCATTTATTGCAAGATCAAGCATCAGCAACTGCCACAGCAATTGCTCATAGCGGGAGTGAGCAGGCTAGGCTATCCGAAGATCTCAAAACATCTTATATTCATCGTGCCTTGGATGTGCTACAAATGATTGACCGATTGGATCGGGATGGTCTTATTCATTCCAAGCGTCTCGAAGAAATGGTTTCTGAAGGAAATGTGTTTCGAATAAATATATTTGATGAGTCTGGAGTTGTGATTGCAAGTGCCGGGATGTCAAGGAAGGAAGGACAAGGTCAGGGACGAGGACGTGGTCGAGGAATGGGATTTGGATTTTTCAGAAGACTTGAGCCAATCATCCAAGGAGAAATTGATACACTTGTCTTAGGATTGGGCAGCGGACCTTGGTGGGAAAAAGAAACAGATCCCTTGAAAACAAATTTTTTAGTTGCAATCCGCCGTTCATTGGGGGGTGCTGTCGCATGCCACCTAACGGTCCAAGCAGAAGAACAGTTTAGAACATCGACAAATATTCGAAAAATAATGCAAGAAATGTTCACAGTGGAAGGGGTAAAATATCTCATGTTGAGTTCAGAAGGAAATGAACCAACAATCATTGGTCTTGATGAGAAAACAAAAAACGCCTTATTGACCTTAAACAGAGATGTGATGAGAGAAAATATTTTTTGGGTGAGCTCTGACACAACAAGTTATATCGAAGTATCTAAGAAAATAAAATTGGAATCGAAAGACACAGAGATAAGGATTGGGTTTGCAACAGACCATCTTGATAATCTAAAAATGCGCATGATAACCCAAATTGTAATACGGAGCGGATTGTTGACGTTATTTGTTGTGGCACTATTTGTTTTTATTTTATCTCGACATGATGTGGGTTTACTGAAGAGAGAAAAGGAAAAAATAGAGAAAGAAGTTCATCGGTTGGAAAGGGTAAATCGACAAAAAGAAAAACAAGCCGCGATGGGAGAACTTGCTGCTGGAGTGGCACATGAAATCAGAAACCCGTTAAATGCGATAAAAATATTATCTCAAAGAATAAAACGTGAATTTCAGCCAAGAACACACAAGGAAGAATACCAAGAAATGGTAAAAACGATGGTGTCTGAAATCGACCGAATCAATAGCATTCTTGAAGATTATCTTTCCTATTCACGACCGATTCCTTTAAAGATTGAAGTATTTAGTCTCAATAAAATTTTAGATGAAATTGAAATGCTTTACTCAGAACCGTCAAAATTAAAAGATATAAAACTGAGCATAAACATTTCAGACATAATTATGATAAATGGGGATAAACAATACCTGAAACAAGCCATTGCCAATTTGATTAAGAATGCGATTGAAGCTACGTCAAAAAACGGAAAAATATCTTTATTTGCAGCTGAAACAGCAAAACATATTATCATCAATATCTCTGACACCGGCTGTGGAATACCTAATGACCAACTCAGTAAAGTCTTTGATATGTTTTATTCTACAAAAGATATGGGGACAGGCTTAGGGCTCGCAATCACGCATAAAATTATTAATGACCATCTGGGGACATTGGAAGTCGAAAGTGAATTGAATAAAGGAACAACGTTTACCGTAACCCTTCCAAAAGAAATCGTATGAGAATTTTAATTGTAGACGATGAGAGGAATCAACGAGATTCATTAGCCGGTTTTTTAAAGAAATTAGATCATATCGTTTTTGCGTCGGAATCTGCTCAAAAAGCGGTAGCCTTGCTTCATCATGAAACCATGGACATTGTATTGACAGATTACAAAATGCCGTATATGACAGGGACAGACTTACTCCATGAAATCAAGCAAAGGCACCCAACCATTGTGGTTATTATCATGACGGCTTTCGGTTCAATTGATATTGCAGTAGATGCCATGAAATCCGGTGCCTGGGATTTTATTACAAAACCCATCGATTTGGATCTTTTAGAAGAACAATTGAAAACGATTGAAACATATCTTTCTGAACAGCATCAGCAAGGAGTAAAAGAAAAACCAACTGAAACTATTGATGGTGGAAACGATTTCGTTATTAAAGATCCGTCCATGGTAAATTTATATCGTGAAGCAAAACGAGTGGCTAATTCGAAAGCAACGGTTCTCATTACAGGAGAAACAGGCACAGGAAAAGAAGTGTTGGCTCAATTCTTACATCAGCATTCTAATCGAAATAAAAAATCAATTACAACAGTAAATTGTACTGCTCTGCCGTCTAATTTAGTAGAAAGCGAGTTGTTTGGGCATGAAAAAGGTGCCTTCACCGATGCGAAGAATATGCGAAAAGGACGGTTTGAAGAAGCCGATGGCGGTACACTGTTTTTAGATGAAATTGGTGACCTTCCCATGGATATGCAGATAAAACTATTGCGCTTTTTTCAGGAAGGAGAATTTCAGCGAGTCGGGAGTAATAAGGTTATAAAAACCGATGTGCGAGTCATTGCTGCAACAAATATTGAATTATCAAATGCAGTGGAACAAGGAAATTTTCGAGAAGACTTATTTTATCGTCTAAATGTTATTCATTTTACTGTTCCGCCGCTGAGAGAAAGACAAAAAGATATATTACACATGAGTGAGCAGTTTCTAAAATTGTTTTCTATACGTGAAAATCGAACTGGATTACTATTTGATACATCAGCGAGAAAAACATTATTGGGTTATCATTTCCCTGGGAATGTGCGGGAGTTGCGAAATATCGTAGAGCGTGCTGTGTTGCTTAGCCCCAATAATGTTATTGAAGAAACATGCATTCAATCTAGTCTTCAATCCACCGCTAACAAAAACACAGGTACGCTACCTGATTCTGTTGAACAGTTAGAGCGTGATATGATTCAACAAAAGTTAGAGGATTCCAAGGGTAATCAAAGTGAATGTGCACGACGACTTGGAATCAGCGAACGCGTGTTACGATATAAGCTCCGGAAATATCATTTAAGTTAATTACTTCGACATTCCTGTGTAATTTCGACAATATCGTCGAATAATTTTATAAAACTTCTTAAATATTATTTAAGTATAATTATCCGTATCTGCTAATATTGGCATAGATACAAGAATATCACCCCCAAGTCGATTCCTATTGGCACGGGAGTTGTCATATATAAAGTGACTTTCGAAGAAAATTAAAAAATGAAACGAGAGTAGTATTGAAACATGATTACAAATAAACAAAGAAGAAAGGTAAATCTTATGAAGATAGAAACCTCCTACAAAATCCCACTGGTTGCTTTGACGGTTATCGGATTAGTTGGTCTTGGTACGCCTATTATGGCACAGGGCTTTGGCGGTAACGGTTATGGTGGCGTGGGTTTCTTCGTTGATGAAGACGGAGACGGTTTTAACGATAATGCACCAGATGCAGACGGTGATGGCATTCCGAACGGAATGGATGAAGATTTTGTCCGTCCAATGGATGGCTCAGGCAATGGCTTTGGTGGCGGTAACGGTGTCTGTGATAGTACCGGTACCGGAGGCGGCGGCTGGGGTCCAGGAAATGGTGGCGGAAACGGTGGCATAGGTCCCGGAGATGGGACAGGGCATGGTCCGGGAGACTGCACCGGCGACAGTGACGGATTAATGGGACGTCGTGAAAAATATAGCAAGTTGCTTAATAAACAACGACCATACTGACCCGGAAACGTAGCGGGGATAGAATTGACTTTGTGTCCCCGCTACAAAAGTAATAAAAGGAGAATGATATGTATCTAAATAAAAAAATAATTGAATATGCTAATAAAATGAAAAAAGCAAGACAATCAGGGGAATTAGAAAATGCAGTGTCTTATTTTGAAAAACTAATGATGGAAGTAAAAAAGGTTCGAAAAGATAGCAAGATTGATGAAAGAAAAAATGATTTTTCATTTTATTATTAAGTAGTGGATTTTTGAATGACTATCTCACAGAAATACATGATACGTGCAGGAATCATGGTATCTATGTTAATTATGTTACCAAATCTGAAAGGGCAGGATATTACAGTATCCATGAACACATATGCCGGGAATACAGATAACTTATTTGAGTCCAATTCCATTGAAAGCCAATCGTATATAAATGGATCACTCAGCATCGGATATCAATTATCCGATTATACTAGAGTTAACGGGACAATTTATCGATCAGAAATATTGACGAATTCAGATTATTCCATGGGAAATTTTCAAGTAGGTATTCAATTCAGAAATCTCGATATAAAAAAACAACAATGGTATGGTGGGTTTTCACTGAGCACAAATTTTTATTCTCCCGTTTACGATTATTACGAGAGCAGTACATTTTCAGGATATGGGGATTTTAAATATTATTACAGCAAACAAGGATTTGTCAATTTTGGATATAATTTTAAAGGAAAATCATTTGTAGATGTTCCCCAGGCATCCAATAGTGAACATATTTTGTATGCGATAATCAACAAATCATTTTCTACAGGAACAGGATTAAATATTACCGGCCGATTTGGTGCACAAGATTTTTGGGCACCTCCCGTAGTAATGAGTCGTGGAAGATACAATGTGGTGCAATCCACATACGAAGAATTGTTAAGCAATTATCTTGCAGGTGCAGAAGTACGTTTGAGTCAGTCCATACATCCGAGGATTGGAATTATGGTATTAGGAAAAATGCAATATCGTCTAAATCGCGATACAGATATTTTTTCTATTCTCGATGGACTGACAAACCCGTTTGTGGATTATTATCGCTGGGACGGCTCGTCGTTGTATGCAAAAATTACCACAAGGTTACCCGCTAATATAATCATGCGGTTTTCTTCAAGTATCGGAGTTAAATATTACCTTGATGTCCCAATTTATGAATATGACTTTGAAGAAAACACGTATGTTCTTGATGAAAATGATGAATACATAATACAAAGTATTGATCGTTCTGATGAACAGGTAAATTACCAGGTTCAGTTATCCAAAGATTGGTATTTAAAAAGAATTTCCGGATTAGATACAATAGGTACAACCCTGACCATAGGATGGAAAGAAAATCAATCAGATGATCCACTCTATGACTATGCAGGAAGCATGGTGAACTTTGGGGTAAACATAACATACTAACAGAAAGAGAGATGAAAACATGAGAATAATAACGATAATAATCTTAAGTTCAATGATTCTAACTGCACAGCCCGGCAAAGCACGAGGAGGCTACTACGGTTGGTCTGATCAATTGAATCTGACAACTGAGCAAATTATGGAAATCAATACACTTAGAACCGAATACATGAAAGAACGAATGAGTGCTCGAGCTGATGTGGCTTCATTGCGACTAGATTTGAGACAATTGATGATTGCTGAAGATCCCAATCAACGTAAAATTGAGGCTCAACTTAAGAAAATTCATACGAAAGAAGCTGCAATTGAGGATGTTTGGGTCCAACATCGATTAAATATTAGAGCACAGTTGACAGAAGAGCAACGTGTGTTATATGATAGTAAACCGATGATGGGTCGTGGCGGTAACGGTCGCGGAAATGGAAGAGGCTACGGACGTGGTGGATATAATGCATTTGATGGATCTTGTCCGAACGGACGACGCGGAAATATGAATTGGTAGATTTTAAGAAATATATCGCTAAACCCTTTGTTTTATAGTTGTTTGTGAACGGATAGGAAGGTAGGTTAAATTCTAATCTGCCTTTCTTGCTATTTACAGCAATTTACCACAAAAGTTAAAGGAAACATAATGTTCACAAATGCGCGGATGTTAATAAAAACTTCGTTAATCTTTTTCATCGTCGGAATGCTGGCGGGCTTACCATTGTTGGGTCAGCGGTTTTTCGGCTGGGCTGTACCGTACGGTGTACAGGCTGCGCATGTCCATTTACTGTTGATTGGTGGAATGGTTATGATGATCCTTGGGGTGGCGATTTGGTTTTTCCCCCGCCCACCGGCAGGAGATAAGAAATACAACCCGACAATCATCTTGATCCTTTACTATGCGCTGACCTTAGCAACGATACTACGGTTTCCATTGGAAGCACATTCGATATTACCCTGGATTTTGTTTACGGCATCGTTGGTTCAGATTCTAAGCATTATTGGAATCGTATACTCTATTTGGGGCAGGATTCGTGCCGTTGGGTCTCAGATCCGTGAAAAGAAAGGGGAACGGTTTTGACATGCCGTCCGCGAAGGTCGCAAAGAATCGCTAAAAGAACAGCCCCCAAAAACAAATAATTGAAATAGTTATTAACTATTATGTTCGTTTGAAGTCTAACCATTCTAATCGTATGTATTACTACTGATAACCAAAACATAGAAAGAGTCATAAAAATGAAAAATTTGAAATATTTCACGGTGATATTATTGGTATCGTGTTCCGTACTATTATCACAATCGATGCGAGGTAGAAACATGCCCAGTATTGGTGTGCTTTCCGGGGTGGTAGTGGACTCAAGTACCGGCACGCCCGTCCATTACGCTTCCGTTTCAGTGATAAGTTTAAGGTCAGATGAAATTGTTTCCGGCGGAATTACCGATAAAGACGGGCAGTTCTATATTGAAAAACTTCCGTTGGGAAAACACCAGGCAATCATTGAATTTATCGGCTATAAAAAGAAAACAATTGGACCGATATTATTGTCCCCAAGAGGAGGGGGCATTGAGCAAAACCTTGGTGAGATTACACTGGTTCAAACATCGCTGGAATTTGAAGCCGTGGATGTCGTAGCTGAACGGCCGATGTACACGCAGACCGCCGAAAAGAAAATCTTCAACGTGGAGCAAAGTACATTGGCATCCGGCGGGAGTGCTTTGGATGCGCTAAGACAAGTCCCGGGTGTGGATGTTGACATCGATGGAAAAGTCAGCCTCCGAGGCAGTACGCAAGTCAATATGCTCATCGACGGAAAACCATCCATCCTAACCAGCAGTGATCAGGAAGCGATGCTGGAAGCCATCCCTGCCGATAATATCCAAGATATTGAAGTAATTACCAATCCGTCTGCAAAATATGACCCTGAAGGAATGGCGGGGATTATCAATATCGTTCTGAAAGAGAATAAATTTGCCGGATTGAATGGAAATATTAAGGTGGGAACGTCAACCAATAATGCCTACAATACGTCCGGGCAATTGAATTTTCGCAACGAAAAAGTGAATCTGTTTATGAACGGAACTATCCGTAATAATGTTAGGGGCGGTAGCGGATTTAATTACCGTGAAGCCACTATTTTTGGTACGACCTCTATGCTGGATCAGGAAATATCCGGGGCACGAGGTGGGAAAAAATCCATGCTGAAAACCGGAGTCGAACTGTACATAAACCAATTTAATACAATAGGAATGACCGCAACATACAGCATCAGCGACCGAATCGGTGACCGTGATGCACATACGTTTGTAACGCCGGATACTACGGAAGATTCCATTCTTGAATACACTAGGATCGGAGATAACGATAACGACCACACATCTAAAAAGTTAACTCTGTCTTATGATAAGAAATTCAGAAACCCGAAGCGAACGTTTTCAGCTTATGTGGATTTGTCCAAAGGAAATGATGGCCGCTTATCGAACAGTGTCACCGAAGCGGATGAAATTGTTTTGGACTTTCTAGGAGGTGCGGATCCAGAGAAAACCACTACAGACAATGAGAAAACCACGTTCGATTTACAAGCGGATTATGTTCATCCGTTTGGAAAAAACATCAAATTGGAAGCCGGTTACAAAGGGTCTGATCGTGGGTATGACAATCAGTTTTTTACTTATGATGTGATGAATGACGAAACCGTGTTAGATTCTGCTCGCTCTAATCACTTTTTATACGATGAAAACATCCAGGCGGCCTATGCGCAATTTACGCTGAAAAAAGGAATATGGGGCATCAATGCCGGATTGCGCGGTGAGACAGTAACGACTGTCTCTGAACTCCGAGATACGGACGAACACTTTGAAAATCTATACACCAGTTATTTCCCTAGCGGATCGATCTCAGTCGATCTGCCGTTAGGATTGCAGCTCCAAACAAGTTACAGCCGTCGAATAAACCGTCCGTCATATCGAAAGTTGAACCCCGTTGCCCATCAATATGACCAAAATAGTATTCGAAAAGGAAATCCGTTTTTGAAACCGGAGTATATTGACGTTGCTGAAGTGAATGTGTCTTGGTACACCGCTTCGGTCGGGGCGTATTATCGTAAAACGCATGATAAAATCAACTATTATAAAACGATGACGGAAGAGGGTGTAACCATCGTAAGTTTTGAGAACTTTGACGAAGAGGTCTCCTACGGATTGGAGGGAACATTGTTTGGTCCGATTGGGAAGAAACTGCGCCTCATGTTAAGCGGAAATGTGTATATGGACGAAGTGGATGCTTCCAGCGTTTTTGACAACGATGATTATGACCATACGTCCACAGGATTTATGGGTCGTTTCTCTGCCACGATGAAGGTTACGCCTTCGTTCGAAGTGATGCTGATGGGGTTCTATCGATCCGGTAGAGATATTCCATTGGGAAAACTTGATGACATGTCATTTATGAGTTTATCGGTTAAAAAGAAATATTTCGATAATCGGTTCGCCGTATCTTTAAAGTTCAATGACCTGTTCGACACTATGGGATTCGGTTTTGTCACCCGTGGTGAGAACTATTATCAAAAGAGCAATCGCAAATTTGAGAGTCAGATTGCTACGATATCCCTGGAATATTTTTTCGGAGAGATGGAAGACCGCAGTAAGTTCGGGCGAAAAAAGGGCAGAGAGAGAAATGGCTCTGACATGGGCGGATTTGAGATAGAATAAGTCAGGGAGTAAATCGACTGTGTCGATTTTTGTATCAGCATAAATGATGTATCATTCTTAATGTTAATTAGAGAGGAAAAAATGAAAATACACAGTATCATATTCATTCTGGCGGGTTTATCAATTTTTGGCTGTAATCAGATAAAAATAGAAAGCAAATGGCCTAATCAAGAAGTCATTATTGACGGAAAACTGGATGAATGGCAGGAAAATATGATTGTACCGAAAAATAGCCATGTTGGGGTTGGATTTATGAATGATGATAGCAACATATATCTAACTCTGACCACGATGGATCGAAACTCAATCATGCAGGCACTTACACGTGGATTTACTGTCTGGATTGATCCAAAAGGCGGGAAAAAACAACATTTTGGAATTAGATATCCCATGAATCGCAATATCGGAGGTTTTCGTCAAATGATGCAAAATCGAGAACAGAATTCCCGGGATTATGATTTTTTCATCCGTGAATTACTCACAGGACAAAATGAAATTGAAATTATTGGATCCGAAAAAGATCAGATTGCCAGAATGGGTATTCACAATCCGGCCGGACTTCATGTTAAGCCCATGTATAAAAATGGCGTATTTACGTATGAAATGAAAATCCCCTTACGAAGGTCAACAGAAAATTTATTCGCTGTCAATGTAAAACCCGGTAAAAAAATCGGGGTTGGATTTACCACACCGGAAATGGATCGAAGTTCTATGCGTAGTTCGAAAGCTTCTCGTGGCGGTGGAATGTCTGGTGGAAAAATGCCTGGTGGAGGAATGGGCGGTGGCGGAGGTGGCATGGGCAGAGGTGGAAAATCCGGTGGCAGTGTGAATCGGACGGTACCGAAATCAATGGAAATATGGACGCAGGTGTCATTAGTATCAAAATAAATCTTAATAGTAATCATTATTGTTATTGACATGTATTGTTTTTATGTGTAGTTTCTGCCAAGTGATTGAGAGAAACC
>JACNKV010000116.1 GCA_014381855.1 Fidelibacterota bacterium
AAATCCAATTTTGCCTACCACGGGTGCTTGGGAATATTTATTACCCCGATCATCTCAAAGTGAAAATCCAATTGCATCAAAAAGTGAGAAAATCAGTATGTTGGGACATGAATATATACTCTTATCTTCATCAACTGAACGATTAGTCAAACTGCCAAAATCCATTCACCAAATTGAATTGACACCCGATTTAATTATCGGCGTTCCACATAATCAAAAAATCAAAGATGAAGCACGTCGCTGGGATGAAACAGATTACGAATATATTCAGTTGACCAGAGCCAATTATATGGAAATGATGGATCATGGAATGAATTATTTCAATGTGAATACAAAACAGGTCAAATGGATTGAAAATGAGAATGTATATTTCTGGGGCATCGGCGGAAAAGACATTTCCTATCCCGAAACTCTATATAGAAGCAATTATATTGGACCGGTCATTTTTTTTGATGAACCCATGGTGGTGACTCGAGATCATTCTATGAGACCTATGTTTAAAAAGGATCCGGAATCTCGGAAGACGGTTACTGTGGATGACTTTTTTGAAGCATTCAAAAAAATATATCATAAAAAGAAATATGTTCATGGACCCACTTCGCTCATAAATGGATTATCCAAACGAGATGATGTGGATGTGGGAAGCATGAATTTTTTACAACAGAATATTTATTCATGGGAAACCATGCCTGCTTCTGCATTATATCAATTGTCTGAAGGGAATACGTCTCCACCCAATGCCATTGTTTTTGAAACACCGGGACGCTTTGGCTCAAAACGAATATTACCCGAACTTAATATGTGTTTCGATTGTCAAATACCTGTGGACAACCCAAATAATTTGATCAGCATGATGAATGGATTTATGCGTGGGGCCGCTCGTATGACAGACAAAGAATGGGGCATGAGTATTTACGGTCAAGTAGATCGGTCTGATGCATCTTGGTTTTTAACCCATGCTTATGATCAGGGTGCTACCATTTTTATGTATTGGGATAGTTACCAAATGGCGGCTGTCCCCTACCTCGAATATTTAACCATGAGCAAACATTTGCGCGAACACTCCCAGCGACATCCCAATCGCAATTTGGATAAATTGAAAAAAGCAGCAGAAGTAGCTATTTTAATTCCACCAGGCTACAATATGGGCCACGTAAAAATGGGTATCGGTCATATTAGTGGATTAGGCGAATTAAACCGTGAACGGTTAAATACCAAAGGTGTAAAGCATGGGACCGTCATGAGCAATTTTTATGTAGAAGTGGAACGTTGCCTTCGATTAGGAATTGAGTTTGATGCATTCTGGGATTTAGAAGGATTCGATTTTAGTCATTATAGTGAAATTGTCAATATTCGCAAAAATGGAAAAGTTGAAGTCACTGCCAAGGGCCAAACAATCATGTTAGACTCCGCCAGAATTTTGAATCGCGCCAATGGCGTTTCGCCCCATCTTTCTACAAATATTAAAGGTGGCAACACACATTCTACAGGGTTGATTTCTGTAACGGCCAATATAAAAAAAAGCTCTGCGCCTGTTTACTTTACTCGCGGTGTGAATGATGAAGGAAAAAATATAAATCAATATGTCCTTTGGGAATTATTTGGTCCTGGAGATGAAGATTATACTGCTTTTTGGGATGAACGGTTTAATTATACAGTGACGGAAAAGAAAAATTCTGTAGAAGTAGAATTTAGATTCACGGTTAATCATCCGGGAGAATATCGTTTGCGGGTTGCCACGACCGATTTAGCAGGAAAAAGTGCTGTGGTTTGGACTAATTTAACAATCAAATAAAGGACTCTAATGAAAAATAATTTTCAGAACATATTCTCACTAGAAAAGACATTTACTTTAATCCTTTTAACAGGATTCATCTTCTCACAAAACATTCAACTGATAGAAAAGATCACCCCATCCACTCCACCCAATTTCGCCTTGGAACAATTAAAATATGCCATTTCGGACAAAGGGTATGGTCTCAATGTAAATAATCGTATGAAAGCATATACAATTAACATTCTAAATGTGAATAATGATGAATGGAATAAGCCTGAATCTTACCGAATTAAGCGTAAAAACAAAGATGTCCTAACCGTGTCCGGCTCTGATGACATTGGACTTATGTACGGTATTTATGAATTGGCGGAGCAAATTGCTATGGGACCCGATTCAAGAACTGCGAATTGGCAAAATATTGAAGAGTCATTTGGTGAGCCCGCCTTGGAAATCCGTGCGGATAATCCCTTTTTGGCTGTAGAAGGTGAAACTGGAATCGCTAAATGGTTTTATGATGAAGATTATTGGAAAATGTATTTCAATCTCTTGGCGAAAAACCGATTCAATATTTGCGACATCCATGCCATGTATCGTTATCAGGATACCAATTTCCCCAATATTTTCCCCTTTTTCCTAAAGTATCCATTCAACGATAAAGCATCTTGGGAAAGTGAAGATCAAGCCAAGAATTTGACCATGCTGAAACGGGTCATTGAATTGGGTGAAGAACGGGGTGTTCATGTAGCGCTCATGAATTATGCTACGGATAATCCGGGTATTTCTCACGGGGATGAAGCGGAACTCATTGAATATACCAGTTGGGCTGTGGCGGAATTATTGAAAGAATGTCCCGATTTATGGATGTTCGGTTTCCGTGTAGGTGAATCGGGAAAAAGTGAAGAATTCTTCGAAAAATCCTATTTGGATGGAATTGACCAATCCGGAAAAGAGAATATTCGGCTCTATACCCGAACATGGTTAGCCAAATTTGATGATATGGCAAAAATTGGCATGAAATATCCAGACAACTTTTATATTGAAATTAAATATAATGGTGAACAATTGGGTGCACCCTACAATGCCATTCAAGGACGCTGGGGTTCTTATTCATACGAACGCTATTTGAATTATCCCCGTTATTGGAAAGTGATTTGGCAGGTTCGGGGAAATGGAACACATCGTCTTTTTCCGTGGATGGATCCAGACTTTGCACGGCAGATGGTTACCAACAATCCTTTTGGGAATTCTGTAGGATTTACGCTGGAGCCCATCACTGCTTATTATCCCCAAACGCCCAGCCGTATTTACAAAAATAGCCGAGACACAGAATTTATGAATTATACTCCGGAACGGTATTGGGCATGGTATATGGTTTGGGGGCGAATGGCGTATGACCCGACCATTTCTGAAGATATTTTTAAATGGCAATTTTCCACTCATTATGGAGACAATAATAATGCCATTTTTGATGCGTTAAATGAAGGAAGTAAAATTGTACCCTTAATTTTCCGCTCACATTGTTTGGGCTCGGATCATCGCCAAATGGCGCCGGAATTTGAAACGGGAAATAAAAATAATTATCGGGAAGAACTCACGGGCACCTATGGCATTGATTCCTATTCCACTGCATTTAATTTGGATGAACAAGTATCATTGAACTGCAAAGATTTTGCCATCGCAGATTTGAACGGAACAGTCCATGGGAAAAAGTCGCCTTTGGATGTATCTATCGAATTAGAAACCATGGCAAAGAATGTTGCAAAATATGTGAAAAATGCTAATCCAAGCCAAGCAAAGAAGGAATGGAAATTGCTTAATAATGATTTGCTGGCACTCACAGAATTAGCCATGTATTATGCAGAAAAAAACCGCGCTGCCGTGGCTTTACAATATTTCTACCAAACCAATGATTTTTCTCAATTGGTACCAGCAAAAGAAAAAGTAAAAGTGGCGACCAAACATTGGAAAGCATTAGCCAGAATAGCAGAAAAACAATATAAACCCATTTTAGATCCATTGCGGACAGGTAAAGCGTTCACATGGACGGCTCAACTCCCTGAATTAAAAGAAGATTTACGCCGTGTAAATGAACTGATTCGTGAAACCCAAGATTTGGATGAACTCCAAGTTGGATTTGTCCCGGTTAAACATGTTCAAGCAGGCCAGGATTTAATTTTGACCGCGGGAGCCAATCCATCTGCTTACGATCAAGTGGTACTTCATTATAATGTAGATGGAAAAGCAACTGCTACCATTAAAACAAAACGATCGGAAAAATGGACGTATTCTGCCACCATTTCGAGTAAAGATATACATGTTGATCAAAAAGTGACGTATTGGTTTAGTATTCAAAATAGAAAAGGGCAAGCATTGGTAAGATCGGAACGGGCATTTTTTATTCCATCATCTGATTTTTCGGGACCCGAATTTGACAAAACTCAATTTTCTGAAACGATAAATTCAAACCAATCTATCGTCCATGTGGAAGTGCCCATTTTGGATGCGTCTAATATAGAATCTGTCTGGGTAGAATGGAAACTTCTTCCATCTGATTATAAATGGGGCAACACGATAAATATGATAAAAAGCGGTTCCGTTTATTCCGCAGATATTCCGCTTACACAGGAAGGAATTTTATATTCCTTTGTGGCTGCGGATGCTTACGGTAATACCACGCGCTGGCCGGACGAAAAAATAGAGAGACCTCATTTCGCTGTGAACCCTTTTGATGGCGGACTTGAAAAAGCATATCGTTTGAATTCAAAAGGGAGAATGGTTAATGGACTAACAGCCAAAGAAATTAAATGGTCTGATCAAAATAATTTGGGTCGTCCGGGACGCTTTTTTACCTATAAGGGTAAAGGCGGACAAACATCTTTTGATTTTACAGTGGACGAATATGCTGACTATCATTTGGATGTTTTCAAAGTCGTCGATAAAAGTTATAGCGCTGCAACCCTACTGATTGATGGAAAAGCTGTTGGAAATATGAGTTGCCAATTGGATGTGGGCAACCCTGTTCCCACTCATGAAATTTTCACAATTAAAGGATTGGCGAAGGGAAAACATACACTTACTTTTATGTCTGCTGATAATAATACCATCGGATTGGAAGGGTTCAATTTTTACGCCATCCCAGCTACCATAGATAAGTTTATGATTTCCCAATCTTTCGATGGTTACATCCTTGAAAATGGCGCAAATATGTATCCCATTGGAAATCCAAATATTGAATGGCGAAAAGCAGCCACTGTGGCTAAAGGTATTATTCGCTTGGACGCCCAGCAAAATCCCCGGGAAGATTGCCATTCATTCGCCGTAACGGAATTGGTCTGCGACAGAGATGTAACAACAACTCTTCGGTTAGGGACTAACGACGGCGCCTATGCCTGGCTCAATGGCGAATTGGTCTTTGAAAAACCGGGGAAACGTCGCTTCATTTTCAACCAAGATACTGTTGAAATAAATTTGAAAAAAGGGGTGAATACCTTGGTTTTGCTCATTTCCCAAGCGGGGCGGAATTGGCTCTTTAATGTGAATGTGGATTCCTATCATTGCATAAATCATTATCCAGAAAAGTAATACTATGATTCAAATATTAAGGATTGGTATTTTATTAATTTCAATATCATTAATGAGTTGCCAACCACCAAATCAACAAAAGGAGGTTAAGCCTTCTCTCCTTTCCATAATTCCAAAACCAAACTCCATTCAATTAATAGATGGGCAGTTTGACTTAATTAGACTCCGCGGAATTCATTTACAACATGGCTCTGAAGCAGAACATAACGTATTACCACTATTCCAAGAACTATTGTCACCTATTAAAGATTTACAGTTTACAGGAGACTTTTTGGGTGCATATAAAATATTTATTGATTTAGATGAAAATCACAATGTCCCGGAAGAAGGTTATATACTAACCGTTGGAGAAAACCAATCCGTATTTCTTGATGCCAATTCTCCTGCTGGTCTTTTTTATGGATTTCAGACCTTCCGCCAACTCTGTCCCCCTGAATTAGAAAAAGGTGAAATACCAGCTAACACTTCAATTCCAAATTGTAAAATTGTTGACGCACCCAGTTTCAAATGGCGCGGAATGCATTTAGATGTCGGGCGACATTATTTTCCGGTTAGCTTCATCAAAAAATACATCGACTATTTAGCACTACATAAGATGAATACGTTTCATTGGCATTTAACGGAAGATCAAGGATGGCGAATAGAAATAAAAAAATATCCACGCTTAACAGAAGTAGGCGCATATCGTGATGAAACATTGATTGGGCATATTGGAGACCGACCTGTTCAATTTGATGGCACACGCTATGGTGGTTTTTATACACAGGAGCAAATTAAAGATATCGTTGCATATGCTCAAGAACGATTCATAACGGTTGTCCCGGAAATTGAACTCCCCGGCCATTCTGTTGCTGCTTTAGCATCTTATCCCCATTTAGCCTGTAACGATAAGGGATTTGAAGTAAAAAAGATGTGGGGAATATCAGAAAATATCTATTGTGCCGGGAACGATAGCGTATTCACATTCTTGGAAGGTGTGCTAACTGAAGTTATGAACCTATTCCCGTCAAAGTATATTCATATTGGCGGTGATGAAGCACCTAAGAAGAATTGGAAATTGTGTCCTAAATGTCAAAATCGAATTAAGCAAGAAAATTTAAAAGACGAACATGAACTTCAAAGTTATTTCATTAAGCGAATTGAGAAATTCGTTAATAGTCATGGTAGAAATATCATTGGATGGGATGAAATTTTAGAAGGCGGGCTTGCTCCAAATGCGGCTGTCATGTCATGGCGTGGTACGAAAGGTGGAATTGAAGCAGCCAAACAAAAACATCCGGTTGTTATGTCGCCTACCACGTATTGTTATTTTGATTATTATCAACACGAGCCAGATCAGGAACCGTTAGCAATCGGCGGATTACTTCCCGTGGAAAAAGTATATGAATACGACCCGATACCCAATGAGCTCACACTGGAAGAAGCTAAATATATATTGGGTGTTCAAGGTAACGTTTGGACAGAATATATGCCCACGGGAGATCATGTGGAGTATATGTTATTTCCCCGAATGTCTGCTTTATCCGAAGTAGCATGGACATTCAAGGCTCATCGCAATTTTGATGATTTTCACCATAGATTATCTGACTTTTACTATCGACTTGATGCTTTAGGAGTGCATTACCGGCATCCTACTATTCGTGGTTTTGAAGCAAATAATGTATTTATTGGAAGCACCATGATTACCATCCAAAAGCCAAGGCCCTATCTCAACATACACTATACACTCAATGGCGAAGACCCCACAACAAAATCGCCTATATATCACGAACCTTTCACAATCCATGAAAGTGCCATGTTGAAAGCAGCTGAAATTCTTCCAGACGGTTCTGTTGGAAAAATCTATAAGGGACAATTTATTAAACAATCTCCCCAAGAATCCAAAGTTCTCCTTAATCCAAAACCCGGAGTAAAGTATAAATATTATACTTCAGAAAACAAGATTTATGCCACGGTAGAAATTGATGATTTACCTGAAATATCATCAGGATTCATACCCTCTATTTCTCTTTTTGAAGATGAGTACCCAATCATTTTTGGTTATACATTTTCAGGATATATTCAGGTTCCAAAAGACGGGTTATATACATTTTATACTTTATCAAATGATGGTAGCACATTATCAATTAATGACATTTTATTAGTAGATAATGACAATCCCCATGGCGCCGAAGAACGATATGGCGAAATTGTATTGCGGGCAGGATTTCATAAAATTGATGTAAAGTATTTTCAGCAAGGCGGCGGTAAAACATTGCACATTTATTTAAAAGGTCCAGGTATCGAAAAGCATGAGATTGAATCACATCGTTATTTTTATTAAAAAACAGATATTCATTCCTTGGTTTATTTTTACAATTTTAATAAACCTTTCCTGTAATAGCCTATCCAAGAGTTACGATATAATCGTCTATGGCGGCACGTCGGCCGGTGTTATGGCTGCCGTTCAATCCGCGCAATTGGGTCAGTCTGTTATAATCATTGAGCCGGGCAAACATTTAGGCGGATTAAGCGCAAGTGGGTTGGGCGCAACAGATATTGGAAATAAAGATGCCATTGGCGGTTTATCGCTTGAGTTTTATCGCCGAGTATATGCTCATTATAACAACATTCCCCTTTCAGATCAATCTATGTGGACATTTGAGCCCCATGTAGCCGAAAACATATTCAACAATTTCATTTCAGAGAATAATATTCCTGTTATATTTAATGAACGAATTGACTTAAATATAGATGTAAAAAAAGACGATGGCCGCATTACTGAAATCCAAATGGAATCAGGTAAAGTGTATCGTGGAAAAATGTTTATTGATGCCACTTATGAAGGAGATTTAATGGCTAAAGCTGGCGTTTCCTACACCTTCGGTAGAGAATCAAATGATGCATATGGAGAATCTTTGAATGGTGTCCAAACTAAACATGCTAATTACCATAATTTTAAACAACCAGTAGATCCGTACATTATTCCCGGTAATTCCGAAAGTGGACTATTGCCGGGCATTCAGAATGACGGCGGTCCCGGTTTGGAAGGCAGTGGTGATCATCGTATTCAAGCCTATTGTTTTCGGATGTGTCTAACCAATATCCCGGAGAATAGAATTCCTTTTCCAAAGCCCGACTATTTCAATCCAATGCGATATGAATTATTACTTCGTTATTTAAATACAGGTGTGTTCGATGTACTCAAACTTTCTACACCCATGCCAAATGGAAAAACGGATACAAACAATAAAGGCGGATTTGCCACAGATAATATTGGTATGAATTATGACTATCCCGATGGCGATTATAAAACACGAGAAGCCATTATCCAAGAGCATGAAAATTACCAAAAAGGATTAATGTGGTTTTTAGCCAATGATCCGCGAGTTCCAAAAGCTGTTCAAAATGAAGTCGATCAATGGGGATTACCTAAAGATGAATTTGCAGACAATGAACACTGGCCCCACCAATTATATATCCGAGAAGCACGACGTATGGTTTCCGATTACGTCATTACCCAACATGACTGCCAGGGATATAATAAAGTTGAAGATGTAGTTGGTATGGCTGCGTATAATATGGATTCTCACCATGTTCAACGATATGTTGACGATACAGGGCAGGTGCGGAATGAAGGCGATGTGCAGGTTGGCGGTTTTTCTCCCTATCCCATTTCATATCGATCCATTGTACCAAAGAAAAAAGATTGTACCAATTTGATTGTTCCTGTCTGTTTATCTGCATCTCACATCGCTTATGGATCTATTCGGATGGAGCCTGTTTTTATGGTTCTGGGACAATCGGCGGCAACAGCCGCAGCTATCGCAATTCAAAAAAATATTTCTGTTCAGGATGTAAATTATACAACACTTCAATCACAGTTGATTAAAAACCATCAAGTATTGAACCTTCATGATAAATATGAAGACCATATCACAAAATGGCGCATGTCCGAACCATTTATGTCTTCTGATAACAATCTTTTCAATGTCCCTTATCCACCAGAGTTAGGTCTATATAACAATTGGAAACCTGTACCCCAATTATCGGATCCTAATCGTTTTTGGCATGTAGATTTTGCCAAGATTATCAAAAGTATGGTTGCAGCCATATATATTAAGACAGAAATATGGTCCGATGAAAAACAGGCGGTTCGGTTAGAAATGGGTAGCAATGACGGTATAAAAGCTTGGATGAATGAACAATTGGTTCATGAAAATGATGCCAGCCGAACCATTACCGCTGGTGAAGATGTAAAGGAAGTCACGTTGCAGAAAGGCAAAAATGTTTTATTAATGAAAATTATCAATAAAGGCGGTGGCTGGGGAGCTTGTGCCCGGATTCGTGGTTTGGATGGGAAGCATTTAACCAATATCCGACATGAATAAACTACTTCTTATAGTCATAGTATTGGTTACCCTTGTGAGCATTAAAAAATATACCACAGATCAAACATCGCAAGTGCGTATAATCACCTACAATGTATGGAAAGGATTTGAAGACGCCCCAAAACGATATTCCGCATTTATTGAATGGATGAAAGAGCAAAACACCGATATTGTGGCTTTACAAGAATTAAAGGGGTATACAAATGAGCAGTTACAAATAGAAGCCAAACAATGGGGCCATTCTTATTCAATTTTATTAGAAACAAAAACTGGCTATCATTTAGGGGTAACGTCCACAAAGCCTATTTCTTTCATAGAAACAATTCAAGACAAAATGGCTCATGGATTGCTTCACTGCAAAACGTTTGGGATTGATATTTTTGTTACCCATTTATCCCCTTTCACCTACAAAGAACGACAAAATGAAGTTGCCTTCATTGCCGGTGAGATAAAAAACACTTCCAACGATAAAATAATATTTTTGGGTGACTTCAATGCCCTTTCGCCCAAAGATAGTATCAGATATGAATCCACCACTCTTTTTCAATATTTCTTTGAACGGGACTCCATTTATGAGAATAATTCAAATCTAAATCAAGGAAACTTGGATTATTCAGTTATAGGTGAAATAGATAACATGGGATTAATAGATTTGATGGATGAATTTCAGCCAACTTTTCCAACCCAGTGCAAATTTGAAACCAATTCATTTTCTAAATACAGCACAGAAGCAACCCAAAATATTTCACGACAGATTGATTATATTTATGCATCACCATCTTTGGTAAAACACTCCACAAGCGCCTACGTCATAGATAATGAACAAACGAATATGATATCGGATCATTTCCCCTTAATTGCAGAATTTAATTTTCCAAAAGAGAAGTAATATGATGAAAAACATAAAACCAATTCTATTCACTTTAATTCTATCCTTAAACATTCAAACCCTTTTCGCTGATGGAAAATTTCTTCGTAATGAAAC
>JACNKV010000119.1 GCA_014381855.1 Fidelibacterota bacterium
CA
Organism: Fidelibacterota bacterium; assembly: GCA_014381855.1. Lineage (GTDB taxonomy): Bacteria > Fidelibacterota > Marinisomatia > Marinisomatales > JACNKV01 > JACNKV01. The sequence goes on from JACNKV010000119.1 coordinate 3, forward strand.
TGAACCAATTCTCAATCATGTTTGAAAAAAGAATGGCTCACTTAGAATAAAATGAAAATGCCGTTTACACAAAAATCAGGATACCGCCTTATTATATCAACTTTCTCTTTTGCCTTCCCGATTTTTCCGGATTCAATGCGAGAGATACTGAGTAAATCTCCGATAATATTATTCATCCTTTCTGCGTGCCCGATGATTTTTACAAGCCGTTCTGTTTGGCTTGGGTTCATCCCTCCCCACGACCCCTTCAGGAGCAGGGAAGCAAATCCTAGAATTGCCGCAATTGGTGTGCGTAAATCATGAGAAACGCGTGAAATAAATCGGTCTTTATCTTGATGCATATGTGTTAATTCAGCAGTACGATCTTTTACTCGGGCTTCCAACTGATCACTAGCTTCCTTTAGAGCTGTTTCCGCTTCTTTTCGTTCAGAAATATCTCTTACTGTTGCTTGTAGAACTTTCTGCCCATCCAATTCCATGGCTGTTAACAAAACTTCTGCAGGGAATTCAATCCCGTTTAGTTTCGAATGCGTCCATTCAAAATAATCTGACCCATGTTTAAGTGCATGCATTATTCTTTTCCCCACAAGTATTGTCGAGTTAACTCCCTCCGGTTGAAATTCAGGAGAAAATGCTGTTGGTGGTTTATTAATAATATCACTTTTTGATTTACAGCCAAATATATTGACCGTGGCTTGATTGCAATCCACAAATATTCCGTCCTTTAGAAGCATGATTGCATCTGTAGATGACTCAAAAACAGTTCTGTGTTTTGTTTCTGATCTGACCAAATCTTCTTTTGCCGCTTTTTGGTCTGTAATATCCAAAATCGTTAGAATGACGGAATCAAAATCCTCTGAAGTAGCAGGGATAGCCATAGATAATAAAATGTTTATTTTTCTCCCCTTCAATGTCCGGTTAACTGTTTCTCCCGTGACGATTGACTTCCCTTCAGCAATTGCTACTATTTCCTCCTCTAGAATCTGTGAAGTGTCAGGTAAGAGTATTTTATTAAGGGAGCCCAGCAAATGTTCTTTGCTATCGGCATCATACATTTTTACCGTCGCATCATTGATATCAACAACTTTTATGATTTCACCAGCTTTCTGCAAAAACCCCGGGTGATCCTTAATATATTTCCTAATGTCTTTATGCCCTTCTGCTTTCAACTCACCCAACCTGTTCTTCAATGCAGAAATATCTTCTACCCAAATAGATACGTCAGCAGTATTAAATATTGTTTGATATTTATATTCACTTTTCTTTAGTCTGTCTTCTGTTCGTTTGCGTTCTGTAATATTTCGAATAGACCCGAGCCCAACCGATTTGCCTTTTCTTTTTATCAGTTGGCCTGTGATTTCTATCGAGACGAGATACCCATCTTTATGTTTAATAACCGTTTCAAAGTCCGTAATTCTCTTCCCGTTAAACACTTGTTTTATGTTCGCCCAATAGTTCATCAGTTCTTTTTTTGGAACAAATAAAGTAAACATTTTTCCAACGACTTCATCAGGAGTATATCCAAGGTTATTTATAACAGAATGACTTATATATAATATACGTCCTGTTTTGGAGATCATAAATATCATATCCATGGATGATTCAGTTATCAACCGGAGTTCTTCTTCTTTTTCGCGAATGTCAAGAGCAGCTTTTTTATCCTTGGTAATGTCTCTATAATTTTCGATAACCCCAAGAAATTTTCCCTGACTGTCCTTAAACGAATTAGCGGTAAGAATCGTTTGTATTTCTGTACCGTCTTTTCGTTGTTTTGATACTTCAGTTACAAACGTATCTTCATTTGTTTTCTTTAAAAATGTAATTGTGCAATTGTCAGTGTTACAAAACTTGCCCGGAAAAACATCATAACATTTTTTCCCTATGACTTCATTTTTGGGATATTTAACAAAATCACAAAATGCATTATTGGCTTTAGTTATATTGAAGTTATTATCGACCATGCGCATACCATCCGGAGCTATGTTGAAAATAGTGTTTTTTTCATGCTCTGCCTGTTTGCGCTTGGTTATATCTCTAATAATAGCAATGGCATTCCACTTCCCCTTGATTTGCACCGAAGACAATGTTATTTCGATTGGGAATTCACTCCCATCCTTTTTAATTGCAGATAATTCTAACAGTTTTCCAACGGCATCTCCCGTACCGGTTTCTAAAAATTTAGGGTATGCTTTTTCAAACAGTGTGTATAAATTTTTTGGTGCAAGAATTTTATGGACGTTTTTTCCAGATATTTCATCAGTCTTATAACCGAATATATCTTCTGCTGCTTTATTCCAGAAAGAGACATTCCCACGATGGTCCATCATGATAATGGCATCTAAAGCAGCGGTAGCAATCGTATGAAATATTTCTTCGCTCTCTACTAACCTGGTGAGATAGCGATCATACGTAGAGATATCCGTCTCAATGTTTTCTTGATTGGATTTGATCGACCTTGTGTTTTTCTCAGTCATGTCTAATTTCCTTTAAGTCTCAATGAAGAATTAATGGTTCTTTAGTGTGCACCAAGATTCAATTAGTAAGTGAGAATGATGATTCTACTCCGAAAATTACTCGGTCTGGTATTCTAAACCAACTAATTTCCTCGTATATAAATTGAAATCAATCACCTAAATTATATTACAATATTTCTATACGAATTTAACGATTCCAGAGATAATTATATCGGTACCCCCTAATTTCTTGATAGGTAGCGGGGGTTATTGAAGGTGTGGGCCCACAGGGATTCGAACCCCGAACCAACGGATTATGAGTCCGCTGCTCTAACCATTGAGCTATGGGCCCTTTTGATATCTTTGATACGATTTTATCCTCAAATATCGGGGCTGAAGTTACACATACCCAAACAAATACATCCAAGCATATTCCTTGTTTAAAATCTCAAAATATTTTAAGGTTTCAACTATAAAGAGCCCGATATTAATGCTGCGTACTTTTGCCAAAAATACACAGATTCAGCCCACTCATCGGAGGAATACATCGCTCTTGTGCCACCGGGGAGCTCTAATTGATTCCGCATCATTGTAACATAACCCATCGGAAATTTATCCACGCCTTGTGGAATTGCATGAATACTAATTAATTCCCATTCTGCGTTACAACTTTGTTCGTTTGTTTCTACTAAAACATCATGCCGATATAATATCAACTCAACTTTTCCGGCAATAAGCGGATCTCCGTTTAGCGCACGTATTTGGATATAAGGTTTTTCATCGTCACGTCTTCGGACAATCTCTGCTTTTAACTTTGTTGATTCATCAATCTTTACAAATGGACAGACAAAGTGTTTTATCATATCTTCCGCAACAGAAACCAATACAACGCCGTCACGATATCCTTTAGTCACATGACCTTCTGCCAATCGTTGTTCTGCATGGTTCGCAATCTCTTCAAAGGTCAGAGAGGGCGAGTATGTTTTACCGGATCCCTTAATTTGTCTTCGCGCAAATGGATTTACCGCAATGTTAATACTTCCCATATTTGTTTCTTATCGCCCCTGTCGGTTAATGCAGTTTATAATTGCTTCCGCCAATGAACTCTCTTAATAAACTATCTTTAGAAAGAATCCCATCATTTTGATATGACTCAATATTTGACAATAATTTTTGAATTCTCTTCGCCCGTAACAAGGCATCTTGTTTTTTCGGATTGTTTTCCCACGTCTTAATAATTTTCGGAAGTTGATCATAAATATATTTTTTCATAAACGGAAATTCATACGGCAGCGCCCCATTGATGACAAAATCTACATCATTTACATAGGGGATAATATGTTTCATCTCACTTCGCCGTACATAATGCCAATGCCCAATTGTTCGGGTGGGTGAATATCCTCTGAATTTCATATCCCTAACCATTCTCCGCAAAAGCCGAATATCTGTCCAACGGATGAAATTCCCATCCATGTCTTTAAGCTGGGATATCGTCTCAATATACACTTTAAATTTTTTATCTTCAGGGATGCTTTTTGTCATCTGCCCGTACAGACCATGAAGGGTATCTATCAAAATAATCTGCTCCGGCTTCACACAGACATCTGTCACATTATCTCTGCGTCTCCCTGCTTCAAAATCATAATAGGGTATTTTAACTGTCTCTCCATTCACCAATTTGCTTAGGTGATCATTGATTAGTGCCAAATCCAACGCTTCGGGAGTTTCGAAATCGTAGTCTCCAAATTCATCTTTGGGGTGCATTTCCAAATCGAAAAAGTAATGATCAATATTAAGCGGAACAGCCTCAATGCCCATATTCCCCAGATGTTGCGTTATTTTTGCTGTTGTCGTTGATTTCCCGGAAGAAGACGGACCTGCTATAATGACCAGTTTAATTCGATCTTTTTCTTTGGCAATCGCTTCTGCCGCTCTTAATGTTTTATCATTGAATGCTGCATCTGCTTTCCGAACCAAATCAGGAAGCTGACCGTTTGTAACAAGATGATTAAGTTTTTCGATACTTTCACACTCATTTTCTAAATTCCATACCAGCATTTCATACATCGTGGGGTAAGGAATATTCGAACTTTTTTTATGTCGTCTGAATTGCTGCTGCCTTTCTTTTCGACGGTTTTCTCTGTATAAAATAAAGGATTTCGCTGTTTGGGCGTGTCCGTTTTCTATCAAAACCTTTTCAACCATATCCTGAACTTCTTCCATTAATGGCATGTCAGGATATGGATAACTTTGTTTTAAGAATTGCGTTACTTCATCCGACAGAGTTTTGGATAAAGTGTAATCGTGTCCACCGACAGATGCAGCTGCCTTGTAAATTGCGCGTGTAATTTTTTCTTGATCAAACGGAACAATTGTCCCGTTTCTTTTTATGATGTTATTTAGCATATTAATGTGCCTGCCCGCCCGAGGCATACGTTTCGCTCCGACTTTCGACTGAATCACTTTGCAGTTAATGTCCACACACCATCCCAATCTTTACCGGGAGGATGTTTTTTTAAATAGTCACATCTCGCAAGGTAAACAGTCGAAGGATTTGTATTCCTCCCCGGGAACATATCTTCTGATTTTTCCGATTCCTTGAATGCCACAATCGCTTTTTTCCATTTCTGTTCATAATACAAATTTTGAGCTTCATGGAAGTTCTGAATACAATTTTCTGTTTTCTTATCTAACTCCCCTTTTAAAGCGAGAAGCTCAAAAGTTTTTACCGGAGTTGTCCTACCTTTTACTCGCACATAATCTAAGAACCGCCATTCAAACTGGTCTTTCACAGTCTTTTGTAGGGTTTCTTCCACGTGGATATAAACACCATATTGTTTTGCAGAGGATTCAAGTCTGGCGCCAAGATTAACAACATCCCCCATCATGGTGTAGTTCATCCGCACATTGGAGCCCATATTCCCGGTAACGACCTCTCCCGAGCTCAACCCTATGCGATGCTGCATATTGATTACAATATCAGGCCAACCCCCTTCTTCTTTCCAATGATTGCAGAGAGTCGTTAAAGCTTCCTTCATTTCAAGCGCTGTTTTACAGGCGAGATATTCATGGTTTTTTACCGGAGCCGGAGCGCCCCAAAATGCCACGATGGCATCACCAATATATTTATCCAGGGTTCCTTGATTTTTCAAAAGAATGTCTGTCATTTCAGAAAGATATTCATTCATCAACCGTACCATTTTCACCGGCTTAAGTACTTCTGAAAACGACGAGAAACTTTGAATATCTGAAAAATATACTGTGTGATGTCCTGCAACTCCACCTAACTCAGGTTCATTTTTGTCTTTTACCATTTGCTCAATCAAATCAGGAGAAATATACGTTCCGAATGTATTCCGTAAAAACCGCTTGTCTTTTTCTGAAACAAGAAAATTGTAAATAAAAATGCTGATATAGGTCAGCCCGATGACCATCAACGGGCGCACAATATCCCACATTTCCAAGTCAGAAAGAAAACGGCTATATGCAAACACAACCCAGATCATGGCTCCCACAATCGGTACCGGCAACGAATACAGTGCTTTTGGCGGCAAACTAATGATGACCCCAAGTATTATACTTAATAATATCAACGTCCAAAATTTGGTTGTATCATCTGTGGGTTTAACAAACTCACTCTTCAAAACACTATACATCACATTCGCATGGATTTCCACACCAGCGTAGGTTTCCTGCACCGGTGTGTTTCTTAAATCCATCAACCCGGGTAAAGAGGCACCCACAATCGCGATTTTCTTTTCCCAATATTCAGGTGGAAGCATGTCTGCATCCATGCAGTAGGCATACGGTAAATAATAAAACGTCTTATGTGACCCCTGGTAATTGACGTACATTCGCCCGTGGTCATCAATCGGGATTTCGCGGATGACCATCCCATCAGCATTGCTTAATCGTAGAACATGATCTTCAAAGTCGTATTCAAACCCATTCTGCGGGACACCTAAAATATCTTTCACGACCGCCATGGATAGAGACGGATATACATGGTTCGATCCCTCAAAATACACGGCTGTTGGCGCTCTTCGGGTAATTCCGTCTTCATCCTGCGGAAATCTCACACTGCCCGCACCACGCCCGGACCCGATGAGGGAGCTGTGTGTGTTTCCAATTCGCTCAGCTGTCGGAAGCTGTTTCGCCTGATCCTCGGGAAGAATCAAAATATGGTTTGTTGGGTCGTACCCTTCAGGCTCGCATTCCATTGCATAAAGAAAATTTAATGAATCGCTATTCTCAAAAGAGAGTGCATGATACACATTATCACTTATTGCGGTTGAATTTACAAACCAATTTGGGTCGTGTGTCTTTAGATAATTCTGTACATCCCCGGTTGGTTTACTTTGCCCGGCCATCTCATTGACCAAATTATATGTTGATGTATTTTCAGGATCAAATATAATATCAAACAAAAGGGCATTTGGTTTCCCGGATGTAACGACATCAATGAGCTGTCCGTGATATGCGTGAGGCCAGTCGTAATAATTCCCCAGCATTTCCACCGAATTTTGTTCGATATCAATAATAACAATATCTTCAATAGATGATTCTTCTACACCCACAGATTTTGCTTTCATCCTGGCATCGTAAGAACGATACTCATATCCGTCTAATAACGAGGTTAAAAAGAATCCGTCAATTTCCGTGCTGAACGCAACAAAAACCCCGACAACAAGCCCGATCAGACTTCCGATAAATACTCGTTTGATTAAATCGGACATTTTTATAGTGTTAACGTGTTAGGGTGCTAAGATGTTAGAGTCCGCCACGGCGGATAAATATTTACGTGTTAGGTGTTTTTCGTTAGTGGTTATGAGTCCGACCGAGGCTTGTGCGCTGTGGCGTGCGGATAAATGTTTGGTACTCAAAATTTGTTTTGTTTTTCTAATCAAATCAGTTGTGATCCACTAACTTTTTATTTCCTTATTCCAAATCCAATTTTGTATTCCAACGGACAAAAGCATCTTTTGCATCTTCATCTTTGTCAAATTCATAGAGATGATATTTTCCGTCGCTTCGCACCGTGATGCACCATCCTTTTGCCAGTTTAATCCAGTCTTCCAGCGACACTTCAAACGGACCGGCTACTTCTGTGGGTGCTTCAATTTTTTCAACAGGACCCAATTTAAATGGAGTTCCGGTATCAAAGAGCGATTTACGTTTTTCCTTACGTTCTTCGATGATTTTTTTTGCAGAATTAACATCCACCGCACCGCTATACACCAATACGGAACTCTCCGAACTGTCCGCAGTAGCGCGGTACGTTGTTCCACGAATGGCTGCAACCGCTGTAGGTGTGCGAACAGAAACATTCTTCTTTTCACCAAATGCTGCTTTCGCGGAAACCCAAATATTTCCCTTCGTCAGATTTGCGTTAAACTCTTTCTTCATCGGCTTAACATCCGCAGATGTCAATTCAAGTTCTGAGTTTTCTCCAATTCGCAACTTTCCTCCGCCTCGAAGAGATATTTCGCATCGTGACTTTGCCAATGTGCGAATTTTATCACCAACGTATACCGTTTTTTTCGGCATCGCTCTTTTCCACCCATCATCTCCTTGTGACTGAACCGACACCCTCCCAAGGGGGAGTGTGATCTTTCCAAACTCCGTTTTACCGGAATCCGACATCAGGATGGAAGTGGTTATTACAAAGACGATACCGATAAGAATATGGATTCTCTTCACAGATTATCACCTTTCATTTTATTATCATAGAGCCTAGTGTCGAGTCAACCTTTTTGGACACTACACAGTTGACTCGACACTAGAGATTTTCACTATTTTTGACTTTCTCTACTCACTCCGTAAAAAGCCCCGTACAAAACACGGGATGCCCCGCAAAAGACGCGGGATGTAAACACAAGCACACGGGATCTCAGCTACGCTTCGACTTCTCACTTAATCAGAATCATTTTTCGGGTTTTTCTGAAGTGTTTTCCACTCACGCCTTGGACGTCTACCATGTACAAATATACGCCGGACGGTGCAAGCCCGCCTCCATGTGTTCGTCCATTCCAAATCATTCTGTAAGAGCCGGCTTCCATAGCTTTATGATACGCAATTCGTGCTACCTCTTCTCCAAGTAGATTGAATACCGTTAGCGACACATTGGATTCTTCCGGTAATGACAGCCGAATTGACGTTACCGGATTGAACGGATTCGGCGTATTTTGTGCCAAATCAAATTGGTTGGGGATAACGCCCATCGTTTTCATTTCACGTTCAACATCTTCCGGATGCCCGACAATTACCGCGAAAGGATGCGTCCTTTCTCCACCATTACTTGTAAACCGGTACGGTCGTGAATCTCTAAGATCTGTGGCAGACCCATAATCCAAATCTACAAGAATGGCATCCAAATCTGCCGGAATGTTTGCCATGTCAACCCCATGTAAGGAAACAATCCCTGACACATTTGTTTTCACAGACATCTCCCACGTCTTCACATCTTGATTCTCCGCACGAATATCCGTACTGTACTGTCCGGGAGCGGTTTCCCATCCTGTGTTATCAAACGCCACCCGGATGTAATTCCCAATCACCGGAGGCTCATGGTAATCTCGGGTATCTTTTTCATCTTGAGCGTCGGGGTGAACACCAAAAATATTCAGCTTATCGTCGACATGCCCGGTAAATGCTGCGATGGAGGCTGTCCATCCCTGATCATTTGTATCAAGCACCTTTGAAGTGGTTCCGCCACCAGATTGACCGGGATTAAAGACAAGACTTCCTCCCGTTCCTGCCCATATCCAATATCCAATACCCGGATTCATATCCTGAGTTTGATCGTATCCGCTGCCGTTATGCTTATACAGGTTAGCTTCAACATCTCCCACCAGAGTCAAATTGCTGAGATTGATATTAAAATGATAGGGGTTCCCAATCATGTTCCAACCGGCGGTAAGTTCCAGTATTTTCCCGGCTAAATCCGTGGACGTACCTGCTCCACCGTTTAGGGTATGAGTCTCATCGGTGATGAGCCAATATCCTGTTCCTATGTCAAGATTTAATGGATGTTCATCATACGTTTGACTTGATCCATTCCATGTAAATAGACGCCATTGCGTCGGGTCATAAGGGCCAAGCTCATCTTCAAGTAAACTTGCTACCGAACGATTATTTAGCTCACCCGGAACGGAAATCATGGTGTGCTTCTGAACCTTGGTGTCTTGACTAATCGTAAATGAAGGATATCCTACCGAAATAAACTGAACCTGAGTTGTTGTCTCATATCCAAGGTTATCTAATGCATAAATGTAAAATATCAGTCCTCCATAGGTAACATCCGTTTTTGGTATAACAGCGGAACCACTAACAACTTCTAAGGATTTAAATCCCGTTCCGTTGTTGTAATACAACTCCACAGAACTCACCTCATTCGCTGACTCAATTGAGCCGGTAATGGTGACATCATCCGAACCGACAGTTGGTGTTGTCGGTGAGTACTGAATATTTGTAATCACCGGTCCTACATCCGACCACGCATCCATGGACATATACAGTGTGTCGGTATCCACGTAGTCCGTTGCTTCTGCATCCCGATATCCATAGATATAAATCCACACACCTTCTGCTTGTCCTGTTGGGGACACCGTCACATTAATATGTTTATCAGTTGCAGCAGAAATCTCTCCTTGTACGACATCCATAGTTAACCAATTAGGTGTCAGTGTCCATTCAAATGTGGATGTCAAATATAGTGGGTTATCTCCAAGATTTTGAATGATAAATTCACCGGAAGTTTCCGTCGCATGGAATGCAATACCGTTTCTGTCTAACTCCATAATCGACAGCACAGTAACCATCATTGTATCTGAAATAGTCACATTGTCGTTGTCTTCCGCAGTAATGATAAGCTCTCCACTCCCGTTCATTTCAGGAGTAATGCTCACTTCAATTCCTGCTCCGTTCAACGTCACTTCGAATAAACTCGGGTTAGTGTTCTCGAAAGAATAAGTCAACACATCTCCGTTCGTAACAATATCGGGGTCATCAAAGAAGTTCTCAAGATTTACCGTAATCGTTTCGCTCCAATTTTCATCCACAACAATATCGTTTAAAGAATTAGTAACTACCGGCGCATCATTCACCGCTTCAACCGTTACAGTTAAACTGTAGGTATTACTCTGACTAT